>NZ_JBFBFU010000036.1:0-86239 GCF_040684355.1 Kitasatospora sp. NPDC091276
TCGGGTGAGGCCCGGTACCCGTCGTTCAAGGGGATCATGGCGGCGAAGAAGAAGCCGGTCCAGTCGCTGGACCTGGACGATCTGGGCATCGGGGCCGACGAGGTCGGTCTGGCGGGTGCGTGGACGGCGGTGGAGTCGGTGGCGGCGCGTCCGGCGCGGACCGCGGGCACGGTCGTCAAGGACGAGGGCGAGGGCGGCAGGCAGCTCGCCGGCTTCCTCGCCGACCAGAAGTTCATCTAGTCCCCCCCGTTCGCGCATCCAACGATCGATCAGGAGCAACGAATCATGGCTGAGATCCTGGTTCTGGTGGACCACGCCGACGGTGTGGTCCGCAAGCCGGCCCTCGAACTGCTGACCCTGGCCCGCCGGATCGGCGAGCCGTCCGCGGTCGTGCTGGGCGCTGGTGCCGCCGCCGCCGACCTCGCGGCCAAGGCCGCCGAGTACGGCGCGGCCAAGGTGTACGTCGCCGACGGCGCGGAGTTCACCGACCGGCTGGTCGTCCCGAAGGTGGACGCCCTCACCCAGATCGCCAAGGCCAACGACGCCGCCGCCGTCCTGGTCACCTCCTCCGGTGAGGGCAAGGAGGTCGCCGCCCGCGTCGCGCTGCGGCTGGGTTCCGGCATCATCACCGACGCCATCGACCTGGAGGCCGGTGACGGCGGCCCGGTCGCCACCCAGTCGGTGTTCGCCGCGTCCTTCCAGGTGAAGTCGAAGGTGACGAAGGGCGTGCCGGTCATCACCGTCAAGCCGAACGCGGTGGCCCCCGAGGCCGTTGCGGGCGCGGGCGCGGTGGAGAACGTGGCGGTGGAGTTCACCGGCAACGCGGCCAAGGTCACCTCGCGCACCCCGCGGGTGTCGACCGGCCGTCCGGAGCTGACCGAGGCCGCGATCGTGGTCTCGGGCGGCCGTGGCGTCGGTGAGGCGGCCGGCTTCGGCGTCGTCGAGGAGCTCGCGGACGTGCTGGGCGCGGCCGTCGGCGCCTCGCGTGCCGCCGTCGACGCGGGCTGGTACCCGCACAGCAACCAGGTCGGCCAGACCGGCAAGCAGGTCTCGCCGCAGCTGTACATCGCGGCCGGCATCTCCGGCGCCATCCAGCACCGGGCGGGCATGCAGACCTCGAAGACCATCGTGGCCGTCAACAAGGACCCGGAGGCCCCGATCTTCGAGCTGGCGGACTACGGCGTGGTCGGCGACCTGTTCGCCGTGCTGCCGCAGCTGACCGCCGAGGTGAAGGCCCGCAAGGGCTGATCCGCGCACACGGCAGTGGGAGGGCGTGGCACCGGGTACCCGGTGCCACGCCCTCCGGCGTTTCCGGCACAGGTCGGTACAAGCCAGGTGGGCGGCGGCTGGTGACCGCTGCCCACGGACGGTCCGGGTGCGGCCCGTAGAGTCGGCGCGACAGCGCGAGACGAGGGCGAGGACGGAAGCATGGCACTGCTGACCGCACTTCAGGGCGACTACGGGGACGCGGCGGACGCGCTGCGGATCGACGGGCGGGCGCTGTCCCGCGAGGAGCTGCTGGGCGCGGCGACCGCCGTCGCCGACCGGGTGGCCGGTGCGCCCGCGCTCGCCGTGCTCGCCCGGCCCGCCGTCGAGACGGTCGTCGCCGTGGTCGGCGGCCTGCTGGCGGGCGTGCCCGTGGTGCCGCTGCCGCCCGACTCCGGGCCCAAGGAGCGAGAGCACATCCTGCGCGACTCGGGTGCGGTGCTGCTCGCGCACGCCGTGGGCGACGCCGTGCCGGGTGAGGTGCAGGGGCTGCCGGTCGACCCGGCGGACCGCGCCGCCACCACGTTCGCCGAGCCCGCGCCGGACGCCACCGGCTTCGTCCTCTACACCTCCGGCACCACCGGGGCGCCCAAGGGAGCCGTGATCCGGCGCCAGGCGATCGCCGCCGACCTGGACGCGCTCGCCGCGGCCTGGCAGTGGACCGCCGAGGACACCCTCGTCCACGGCCTGCCGCTGTTCCACGTCCACGGACTGATCCTCGGCGTCCTCGGCGCCCTGCGGACCGGCAGCCGGCTCGTGCACACCGGGCGGCCCACCCCGGAGGGGTACGCGGCCGCGGGCGGCAGCCTGTACTTCGGGGTGCCGACCGTCTGGTCCCGGGTGGCGGCCGACCCCGGGGCGGCGGGTCGGCTGGCCTCGGCCCGGCTGCTGGTCTCCGGCAGCGCGCCGCTGCCGGTACCGGTGTTCGAGAAGCTGGCTGCGCTCACCGGGCACGCCCCGATCGAGCGCTACGGGATGACCGAGTCGCTGATCACCGTCAGCACCCGGGCGGACGGCGAGCGCCGACCCGGCAGCGTCGGCCTGCCGCTGGACGGGGTGCGCACCCGGCTGGTCGGCGAGGACGGCGCGCCGGTGCCCTCCGACGGGGAGAGCGTCGGAGAGTTGCAGGTCGCCGGGCCGACCCTGTTCAGCGGGTACCTCAACCGGCCCGACGCGGATGCCGAGGCCTGGACGGCTGACGGCTGGTTCCGCACCGGGGACGTCGCCGTGATCGGTGAGGACGGCTTCCACCGGATCGTCGGTCGCTCCTCCGTCGACCTGATCAAGAGCGGCGGCTACCGGATCGGCGCCGGCGAGGTGGAGGCCGCGCTGCGCGACCACCCCGCGGTCGCCGACGCGGCGGTGGTCGGTGCGCCGGATGAGGACCTCGGGCAGGCCGTCGTCGCGTACGTCATCCCGGACGGCGCCGTGACGGGGGAACAGCTGACGGCCTTCGTGGCGGAGCGGCTGTCCGCGCACAAGCGGCCGCGCCGGGTCGTGCTGGTGCCCGAACTGCCCAGGAACGCGCTGGGAAAGGTGCTGAAGAAGCAGCTGCTGGCGGAGTCGGACCAGCAGGGGTGAGGGGGCGTCGGGCGCGCGGCCCGATGACTGGCCTTCACCCTGATGCCCCGTCGGTGCTCACCGGCCGTGAACCCTTCCATTGGCTCACTCCACTGCGCGCCGTGAGCGGACGCGTGCCTACCGTGACACGCAGGCAGAACTGAATCCCTGGGCGGCATGCCGCGGCTCCCGGTCGCACGACCGGAGGCCGTGGCATGCCGGGCGGGGTCTGCCGAGCCGTACGTGCCGTCTCACCGGGACGTACGTGTCCGTAGCCGATTCCGCAGCCGCCCCCGTGGCGGCAGTTCGCAGCAGTGAGGGAAGACAGCAGGATGACCACCGTCAACACCGGCGCGCCGGGTGCCGCCGACGAACCGACCGGGCAGCACGCTGCCGCCACCGTCGACCAGCGGGCGGCCGCCGTCCGCCCCGTCCGCCCCGTCCGCCCCGTCCGTCCCTCGCGGGCCGCGCGGGTGCGCCGGGGGATAGGCATGGCGGCCGTGATCGTGGCCGGTGCGGGTGTGATCGGCGTTGGCCCCGGCGTCAGCCCCGCCGCCGCCGAGTCGGCACCGGCGCACGCCGGGTGGGACGGCTCGCGGTACTGGTTCAAGAACAGTCAGGGGCAGTGGCGCTGGACCACGCACTACGACGTGTACGTGGCGCGGACGGGGGGCGGATCCTCCTCCGCGGCGAAGGCCCCGTCGACGGGTACGAAGTCGAGCGGGGGGATCAAGCAGGGCTGGGACGGGTCGCGGTACTGGTTCAAGAACAGCAAGGGGGAGTGGCGCTGGACCACGCACTACGACGTGTACGTGGCGCGGACGGGGGACGGGTCCCCGCCGTCGTCCGGCTCGTCCGGATCGTCCTCGTCGGGCCCGGCCGCCGGCGCGGTGGCGGGGGACCAGGGCGTCGAGTCCGCCGTGCAGTTCGCGCTGAGCCAACTGGGCAAGCCGTTCCGGACCGCGGGCAACGGGCCGGACGGGTACGACTGCTCGGGCCTCGTGCAGCAGGCCTTCCGACGCGGCGGGGTGAACCTGCCGCGGGTGGCCAACGACCAGTACGCGGCGACCACGCCCATCAGCGCCGGCCAGCTGCGCCGGGGCGACCTGCTGTTCTGGTCCCCCAACGGCACCAAACGGGGCATCCAGCACGTGGCGATCTACCTGGGCAACAACCAGTACGTCGAGGCGGCGCGGCCGGGCACGCTGATCCGGATCTCGGGGATCAGCAGCGGCTACTACCCGTCGTACATGGGGCGGCCGTAGGCCGAGTGCTGCTAGGCACGTGAGCCGGGGCGTTCGGGAGTTGTGGTCCGGGCGCCCCCAGTGGGGGTGAGCCCGGCCCGCCCGGGCCCGCCGGGAAACGGCTGGTCAGAGGTCGGTCGGGCGGGGGAGGGCGCCACGGGCGCCCAGGGCGGTGACGGCGAAGGCGCCGGCGGCCACGGCGGTGGCGGCCGCGGCGGGGAGGGAGGCGCCGCGGGCGAGTCCGGCGGCGAGGGCGCCGCAGAAGACGTCGCCGGCACCGGTGGTGTCGACGACCTGGACGGCGGGGGCGGGCAGTCGGGCCGACCGTCCCTCGGCGGCGACCAGCGCGCCCTCGCCGCCGAGGGTGAGTACGACGCCGTCGGCGCGGCGGGAGAGGGCCCGGGCGGCCTCCTCGACGGTGGGGGCGCCGGTCAGCTGGCGGGCCTCGACGGCGTTGGCGACGACCAGGGGGCGGCGCCCGGTCGGACCGGTGTCGGGGAGCGAGCCGGCCGGGGCGGCGTTGTGCACCCAGTGGGTGCCGTCGGCCGGCAGGGCGGCGGCGGTCGCTCGGATGCACTCCTCGGGGACCTCGCCGCTGGTGAGGAGCACGTCGACGGGGAGCAGGTGCAGGCGGGCGAGTGCGGCGGTGACCTCGGCGGCGGTCAGGTGGGCGTTGGCGCCGGGGACGACGACGATGCTGTTCTCGCCGGCGGGGTCGACCATGACGATCGCCTGCCCGGTCGGCGCGTCGGGGTGGGTGAGCACGGAGCCCGTCTCGACTTCCGCGCCGCGCAGGTCGGTGAGCGCGGCTTCGCCGTCGGCGTCGTGCCCGACCTTCGCGACCAGGTGGACGGCGGCGCCCATGCGCGCGGCCGCCACCGCCTGGTTCGCGCCCTTGCCGCCGAACCCCTGGGTGGCGGCGGTGGCGAGGACGGTCTCGCCGGGGGCGGGGAGGACGGGGCAGCGGAGGATGCGGTCGGTGTTGATCGAGCCGATGACGATGACGCGGCCGACTGGGAGCAGCTTCATCGTTCCTCTGTACGTGCTGGGGTGCGCGCGGCGCAAGCAGGCGCCGGGGGGCGCGCGAGGGGCGCGGGGAAGAATATGTCGACCGGTCTACTGAATTATGCAGACCGGTCTAGATATTGCCGGGGGAAATCTGTCGGTCGGTCTACATAGTCGGGTGGAGGGGGTGATGAGAGGTGATCTGGGGTGATGATGGCGCACAGGAAGTCGGACGGGCCGACTTCCTGTGCGCGCAGGGTGTGAGCAGGGTGCAACTTTGATGTAGACCGGTCTACATATTTCTCCCGGAAGGCGGCTGGCCTGGGCACATGCCCCTGTCAAGGGGCGGAGTGGGGCGCAACGGCGGGCGCGGTGGGGAGGTATGGGGAGCGGCGTGGCGCGGGTACCACCACGGGTGGCGCTGGTTCGGCCGACGGGGGCGCTGCCCGGTGCGAACGGCATCGGGGCAAGTCGAGGGCAGGGGACGTTGTGATCGTCTGGGTCAATGGCACATTCGGGGCGGGCAAGACGAGTGCCTGCCGCGAGCTGGTGGAACTGCTGCCCGGGAGCGTGCTCTTCGATCCCGAGCTGGTGGGCTTCGGCCTGCGCCGGATGCTCCCGGCCGACCGGCTGGCGACGGTGTCCGACTTCCAGGACCTGGCGGCCTGGCGCCGGCTCGTCCCCGAGACGGCCGCCGCGCTGCTCAGTGAGGTCGCGGGCCCGCTGGTGGTCCCGATGACCCTGCTCAGGGAGGACTACCGGGACGAGATCTTCGGTGACCTCGCCTCTCACGGCATAGCGGTGCACCACTTCGTCCTGGACCCAGAAGAAACGATCCTGCGTCACCGCATCGCCCACCGCGACGAGTGCCCGGGAGATCCGGAGGCCAGCGAGCGGGTCCGCACGTGGTGCTTCGAGCACGTGGCCCGCTACCGGGCCGCCCGGCGCTGGCTGGTCGAGGACGCCCGGATGCTCGACACCAGCGAGCTCACCCCCCGCGAGACCGCCCACCGGATCGCCGAACTGGTCCGCGTCGGTGCCGCCCGCTGCCCGATCGTCCAGACCCCCGACCCGACCGGGGACACCGTGGCCTCCGCCGTCCTGTTCTTCGACGAACAGGACCGCGTCCTGCTGGTCGACCCCGTCTACAAACCCGACTGGGACTTCCCCGGAGGCGTGGTCGAACGCGGCGAGGCCCCCACCGACGCGGCCCTGCGCGAGACCGCCGAGGAACTGGGCCTGCGGCTCGACCCGACCGGGCTGCGCCTGCTCGCCGTCGACTGGGAGCCGCGCACCGGCCCGCGCCGCGGCGGCCTGCGCCTGATGTACGACGGCGGCCAACTGGACGCCGCCTCCCGCCAGAACCTGCTGCTCCAGGCGGAGGAGCTGCGCGACTGGCGCTTCGTCACCCTGGACGAGGCCGCCGACCTCCTGCCCCCGAGCCGCTACCGCCGGCTCGCCGCCGCCCTGGAAGCCCGCCGCAGCGGCGAGTTGCGCTACCTGGAGGCGGGCCGCCGGGTCGCGCTCGGCCTGGCCAGCACGGCGGACGCGGCGTAGCCGCCTGGGGTGCCTGACGAGCCCGGGTGCCGGGCCGTCCAGAGGCGGTGGCCGCTGTCCAGAGGCGCTGGCCGTTGGCCCAGGTCGTTGGCCGTTGGCCCAGGCCGTTGGCCGATGGCTCGGCAGGGGCGGGAGGATGGGGGCATGCCGTTCACACTGAGCCACCCCGCCGCCGTCCTGCCCCTGCTGCGCGCCGCCGGGGAGCGCGGGCCGCTGGTCGCCTCGGCGCTGGTCGCCGGATCGATGGCGCCCGACGTCCCGTTCTTCGCCGAGTCGCTGCTGCCCGGGGTGTACGGCCACGGCGGTCTGACGCACCGCTGGTGGGCCGTGCCGACGCTGGACGTGGCGATCGCGGGCGCGCTGGTGGCCGGCTGGCACGGTCTGCTGCGCGCGCCGCTGGTGGCGCTGCTGCCCGACCGGTGGGCGGGCGCGGCCGAGGCACTGACGGTCCGGCGGCCCGCCGGAGCCGGGGCGGGTGCGGGGGCGGCGTGGTTCGCGGCGTCGGCGGCGATCGGTGCGGCCACCCACGTCGGCTGGGACGCGTTCACCCACGAAGGCCGGCTGGGTGTCCGGCTGCTGCCGGTGCTGGACCGGGAGGTGGCCGCGGTTCCGCTCTACTCGGCGCTGCAGTACGGCAGTTCCGCGCTGGCCCTGGCCGCGATGGCGGGCTGGGCGGTGCGGGCGGCGCGGGGCGTGGAGCCGGTCCGCCCGGCCGTGGCACTCGCTCCCCGGGCGCGCCGCGCCGCCGTCGCGGCCCTGGGCGCGGCGACGGCGGTCGGGGTGCTGCACCGGCTGGTCCCGCTGCGGCGGAACCTGATCCCGGAGTTCTGCTTCGGCGCCGGGGCCGGGCTCGCGGTGGGGGCGGTCGGTTACGCGGTGGTGGCGGGTGCCGCCCGCAGGTTCCGGGGCGGGCGGCCGGTGCCGGAGACCGCCGACGGCGGCCCCCGGACCAACGTGCGTCAGACCGAGCGCAGTTCGGCGTAGCGGCGGAGGAACAGGGCCTCGGAGAGGGCCATCCGCTCCAGCTCCTGCGGGTCGACGCTCTCGTTGACCGCGTGGATCTGGGTGGTCGGCTCCTCGACGCCGATCAGCACGATCTCGGCCTTCGGGTAGAGCGAGCGCAGCGTGTTGCAGAGCGGGATCGAGCCGCCCTCGCCGGAGGCGACCATCTCGGTGCCGAAGGCCTCGGCCATGGCCTCGCCCATCGCCTCGTACGCCGGGCCGGTGGTGTCGGCGTTGAACGGGGCGCCGGTGCCCTGGCGTTCGACGGTCAGACGGGCGCCGAGCGGGACCTGCGCCTCCAGGTGGGCGACCAGCGCGTCCTGGGCGGCGGTCGGGTCGCTGCCCGGCGGGACGCGCAGGCTGACCAGGGCCTTGGCGGCGGCCTGGACGGAGGAGGTGGCGCCGATCACCGGTGGGGCGTCGATGCCGAGGACGGTGATCGCGGGGCGGGCCCACAGGCGGTCGGCGATGGTGCCGGTGCCGGTCAGGGCGACGCCGTCGAGCACCTTGGCGTCGGAGCGGAACTGCTCCTCCGGGTACTGGACACCGCTCCAGGTCTGGCCGCCGGTCAGTCCGGCCACCGCGACGTCGCCGTGCTCGTCGTGCAGCGAGGCGAGCATCCGGACCAGCGACTGCAGCGCGTCCGGGGCGGCGCCGCCGAAGGCGCCGGAGTGCAGGTTGCCGGCCAGGGTGGTGACCGCGACCTCGACGACCGTCATACCGCGCAGGGAGGCGGTCACGGTGGGCAGGCCGGGGGCGAAGTTGCCGGTGTCGCCGATGATGATGGCGTCGGCGGCGAGCAGTTCGGGGTGGGCCTCGGCGTAGCGCTCCAGGCCGCCGGTGCCCTGCTCCTCCGAGCCCTCGACGATGATCTTCAGACCGACCGGGTAGCCGTCGCCGTACACCTGCCGCAGGGCTCGCAGGGCGGTCAGGTGCATCAGGATGTTGCCCTTGCAGTCGGCGGCGCCGCGCCCGTACCAGCGGCCGTCACGCTCGGTCAGCTCGAAGGCGGGGCTGAGCCAGGCGCTCTCGTCGAGCGGGGGCTGGACGTCGTAGTGCGAGTAGAGCAGCACGGTCGGCGCGCCCTGGGGGCCGGGCAGTTCGGCGTAGACGGACTGGGTGCCGTCCGGGGTGTCCAGCAGCTGGACGTTGGTCAGGCCCTCGGCGGCGAAGGCGTCGGCGACCCAGCGGGCGGCCTTCTCGCACTCCTCGACCGGGAACTGGCGCGGGTCGGCGACCGAGGGGAAGGCGACCAGTTCGGCGAGGTCGGTGCGGGCACGGTCCATCAGGGACCGGACGGCGTCGGCCAGCGGCTGTGACATCGGGGCTCCGAGGGGAAGGCTTCGCCCGAGGGGTGGTGCGGGCGGAGGGGGCGGTTTGGGTACCGCCGATCATAGGCGGACTCGAACAGTCCGATCGGGTGGTTCTGCCCGGAGATCCCGCCCGGCGCACCGTCTGGTGGACCGGCCCGATGGATCGGCCCGGGTTCGATCTGAGTTCGGTCCGGGTTCGGTCCGGGTTCGGTCTGGCGTTCGGGGCGGCGCGGCCAGCGGCGGGCTCGGCGGACGCATAGGATTGCTCGACGTGACTGACTCCGGAAGCTCCGATTCCCGCAGCCCACTCGACACCGAGGTCTCGCCGCTCGACGCCGAGGTACCCGGACGGCCGTCAGGCCGGTCGTCAGGTCAGCCGTCAGGCGAGGCGTCCGAGGGGGCGTCCGAGACGGTGTCCGAGACCGGGACGGTGCCCGAGGCCGGGACCGAGACGGTGTTCGAAGCCGCGACCGAGGCTGGGGCCGAGACCGAAGCCGAAGCCGAGACCGCGCCGAGGGTCGGTCGGTCGGCGCCCGAGCCGCTCGACGGCGTCTGGGACGTCGTGGTGGTCGGCGCCGGACCGGCCGGAGCCTCGGCCGCGCACGCCGCCGCCGTCCAGGGCCGGCGGGTGCTGCTCCTCGACAAGGCCGAGCACCCCCGTTACAAGACCTGTGGCGGCGGCATCATCGGCCCGTCCCGGGACAGCCTGCCGCCCGACTTCCGGCTGCCGTTGCAGGACCGCGTGCACGCCGTCACCTTCGCCTACGACGGGCGGTTCACCCGGACGCGTCGGTCCCGGCGGATGCTGTTCGGCCTGGTCAACCGGGACGAGTTCGACCTGCGCCTGGTGCAGGCGGCCAAGCAGGCCGGGGCGGTGCTGGTCACCGGAGTGACCGTCACCGGCGTCGAGCAGCGTGGCGGCGAGCACCGGACGGCGCTGGTGACGGCCGCCGACGGGCGCACCTTCGAGGCGCGCGCGGTGGTCGGCGCGGACGGCAGCGCGAGCCGGATCGCCCGGCACGTCGGCGTCACCTTCGACCAGATCGACCTCGGCCTGGAGGCGGAGATCCCCGTCCCGCCGCAGGTCGCCGCGGACTGGTCGGGCCGGATCCACCTCGACTGGGGCCCGCTGCCCGGCAGTTACGGCTGGGTGTTCCCGAAGACCGAGTCGAGCAGTCTGACCGTCGGCGTCATCTCGGCGCGCGGCGACGGCGAGCGGACCAAGCAGTATCTCGCCGACTACATCCGGCGGTTGGGGCTGTCCGGCTTCACCCCGAGCGTGGAGTCCGGGCACCTGACCCGCTGCCGGGCCGAGGACTCGCCGCTCTCCCGCGGCCGGGTGCTGGTCGCCGGGGACGCGGCCGGACTGCTGGAGCCGTGGACCCGCGAGGGCATCTCCTACGCGCTGCGCTCGGGCCGGCTGGCCGGCGAGTGGGCGGTGAAGGTCGCGGAGGCGGGCAAGGCGGCGGACGTGCGGCGCGAGGCGCTGAACTACGCGTTCGCCATCAAGGCCGGGCTGGGCGTGGAGATGCGCGCCGGCAAGCAGCTGCTGGGCGCCTTCGAGCGGCGCCCGTACCTGTTCCACGCGGCGGTCTGCCTGGTGGCGCCGGCCTGGCGGGCCTTCGCCCGGACCACCCAGGGGCACACCTCCTTCGCGCAGGTGCTCCGGCAGTACCGGGCGGCCCGGAAGCTGGCGGCGATGGCGTCCCGGTGACGGGAGGCGCATTCGGCTCTGGAGGCCCGTCAGGCCCGTCAGGCCCGCCAGGTACGTGTGGCACCTGTGGCACCTGAGGCACCTGAGGTGCGGGCCGGCGCTCCGTCGTTCTCGGAGCGCCGGCCCTTGCTGCCCTACCGGCCCAACGGGCCATGCCCTCCGGCTATTTGAGCCCGGAGTCGAGTGCGTTGATGAGCGTGCCGGAGGGGGTGTCGCCGGACATCTCCCAGATCATGCCGCCGAGCAGGTTCTTCGACTTGAGGTAGGCCGTCTTCTGGGCGATCGACCAGGCGTCGTCGAAGGTCCACCACTGGCCGCCGGCTCCGGTGTAGCCGTACGTCGCAACGGACTTGGGGTCGTGGTACACGGTCAGGTTGGGGACGCCGGTGATGAGGTTGTTGTAGCCGCGGGTGCCGGCCTCCTCGCTGAACTGGCCCGGGGCCGCGCCGTTCGCGGACTGCCACACGCCGGAGGCGCCGCCGTCCGCCACGCCCTGCCAGCCGCGCCCGTAGAACGGGAAGCCGATGGTGAGCTTGCGCGGGTTGACCCCGGCGCCGAGGTAGGTCTGGACCGCCGCGTCCACGCTGAAGTGGAAGTTGTACGGGTCGTTCGGGTCGGCGTAGAGGTTGGCCTGGGGGCCGGTGCGGTTGGGCTCCCAGGAGTTGTCGCTGCCGGAGCCGTGGAAGTCGTAGCCCTGGACGTTGGCGATGTCCAGCGAGCTGAAGATCTTCGTGAGGTCCCAGCCCGCGGCGACCTTCGCCGGGTCGGCCGGGGTGAAGGCGGTGAGCAGCTTGTGGGAGCCGCCCAACGCGTCGAGCTGCTTGCGGAATTCGGCCAGCAGCAGGGTCAGGTTGCCCTTGTCGTTGGCGCTCCAGTGGTTGCCCGCGTGGCCGTCGGCGGAGCCGGGCCACTCCCAGTCGAGGTCGATGCCGTCGAAGATCCCGGCCGCCACACCGTCGCCGCCGGCGCCGTTGTAGACCGGCAGGTTGCCCTTGATCCACACGTCGAGGCAGGACTTGACGAACTTCTGGCGGGACGCGTCGGTGGCGGCGACGTCCGAGAAGTACTTGGAGTACGTCCAGCCGCCGAGTGAGACGACCACCTTGAGGTTCGGGTACTTGGCCTTCAGCTTCTTCAACTGGTTGAGGTTGCCGCGGAGTTTGCCCCAGCCGTCGTCGGCCACGCCGTCCACCGACTGGTCGGCGCTCATCGGGCGGGCGTAGTCGGCGTCGGCGTCACCGGCGCCGGTGCCCTGGTCCGGGTCCTGCGGGTTGGCGGTGGTGCCCTTGGTGACGCCCGCCAGACAGGTCAGGTTGACCGGATCGATGTTCTCGAAGGCGTAGTTGACGACGTCGAGCTTGGCCGCGCTGCCGGAGGTGTCGAGGTTCTTGACGAAGTACTGGCGGCCGTAGATGCCCCACTGGACGAAGTAGCCGACCCGGGCGTACTTTCCGGCGCCGACCAGGTCCGAGGTGGTGGCGGTGAGCGGGGCGGAGGCGGGAGAGGCGTTGTCGGCGGGGTCGCGGGCCTTCACGGTGAACGTGTAGGTGGTGGACGGGGACAGGCTGCCGACCGTCGCGGTGAGGGTGCTGCCGCTGACCGTCGCCACCAGCGTGCCGCCCTGGTAGACGTCGTACGCGGCGACCCGGACGTTGTCGGTCGCGGCGTTCCACGCGAGCGTGACGTCCGACGAACTGATCGCCGTGGTCCGGAGGTCGGTCGGCGCGGTGGGCGGGACCGGGTCGGTCGACGGGTCGAAGGTGGCGGCGGTGACGGGGGCGCTGAGCGGTCCGGTGTTGCCGCGGCTGTCCTTGGCCCGGACGGTCAGCGTGTAGGTGGTGGCCGGGGTGAGCCCGGTGAGCAGGACGCTGGTGGTGGTGCTGGAGCCGACCACGACGGCGCCGTTGAGCACGTCGTAGGAGGCGACCGGGAAGTCCCCGCCGGTGGCGACCGGCCAGGTCAGGGCGAGCGTGTGCGCGGTGGACTCGGTGACCGCCGGGGTGCCCGGCGCGGACGGCGGGACGTCGGCGGTGCCGTCGCACTTGTCGCCGTTGATGCGGCAGTTGGTGGGGGTGGCGACCGGTCCGTTGCCGACGAACCAGAAGCTGTACGGCTCGGTGGTGCTGTGAGCGTTGACGGTGGCGTTGTAGAACGCGTTGGTCGCGGTGACGTGTCGGCCGTTGACGGTGGCGGTGCCGTTGTAGCTGTTGCCGATGGTGACGCCGGCCGGCAGGTCGAACTCCAGGGTCCAGCCGGTCACGGCGGTGGCGTTGTCGTTGTGGACGATGTAGGTGCCCTGCCACCAGGAGCCGTTGTCGGCGGTGGTGAAGGAGGCGGTGAGTTTTCCGGCGGCGTTCGCCGGGGCGGCCAGCGCGGTGAGCGCGGCGAGGGGCAGGAGCAGGACGGAGAGCAGTGCCAGCAGTCTGCTGCGCACGCGCGGGCGCCTGGCCCGGGATCGAGCGGACATGGTTCTCCCTGTGGCTGTGGGGGTTGGACAGGGTGACGTAGAACCGCGGTGCTTGGTGCGTGTGCGATGGGTGCCCGCGCCGTGGGGAGGCGGGGCATGGGCACTGTAGGAGGACTGGACCAATGCGTCAACAGGTCTGTACCACTTGGGAGTTGAGTGATCAGTCGCGGTGGTGCGGGCCGGTCGGGGGGATGGCGGGGGTGAACTCCGTCACCTGTTCGCCCCCGTCAGCTCGTCCCCGAGCGGGCTGCGCAGGTACAGCACCGAGCGGCCGTGCCGGGCCCGGGTGACCAGGCCGGTGGCGGCGAGGACGGACAGGTGCTGGCTGACCGCGCCGGGGGTGACGCCCAGCCGGTAGGCGAGGTCGGTGGTGGAGGCGGGTTCGGTGAGCAGGGCCAGCAGCCGGGCCTTCGGCGCGCCGACCAGCGCCTCCAGAGCGCGCGGCGGCACCGGCGTCCCCGGGCCGGCCATGCCCGCCTGGCCGCGCGCCGGGTAACTGATCTGCGGCGCACGCTCGTTGCTGATCATCGTGATCGCGCCGCGGGCGAAGAAGGTCGGGATGAGGACGAGGCCGCGGCCGTCCACGGCGGTCTCCGCGTCCCAGTCCGTCCACCGGCGGTTGATCGACAGGACGCCGTCCTCCCAGTGCAGCCGGTGGTCCAGGTCGGCGAAGAGCGCCGCCGCGCCGTGCCGGGAGAGCAGCCGGGCCCGGTAGACCAGGTCGGCGTCCAGGACCGCACGGGCCTGCGGCCACCAGGACGGCGCGAGGCAGACCTCCCAGTACTCCTCCAGCGCGTCGGCGATCCGCTGCAACAGCCGCGCCGGGTCGGCCAGTCCGGCGGCGAGCGCGGCGGGCAGGGGCCGCCCGTGCGGCAGGAAGACCTGCTCCAGTTCGGGGCGCAGCCGCTCCGGCGGCAGCGCGCGGACGGTGGCCAGCTCGGTGCGGAAGTCGGCGGCGGGCGAGGCCGGGCGAGGCGTCAGGAAGTCGGGGATCCAGCGGTTCCCGGCGATGAGTGACAGCAGCAGCGTGGAGTCCAGCCGTTCGAAGGCGGGCCGGAGCCGTTCGAAGGCCGGGGTCTGGAGCTGGTAGACGCCGGGGTGGGTCCACATGCGCAGGCTGAGCGAGGCCTCCTGGATCGGGGAGACGGCGAACCAGGTGGTGGCGAGGTCGGCCAGGCCGAGCGTGAAGCGGTGCACGGGGGCGGTCTCCTGCGACGCGGCGCATGGGCGCCGGGGCTGGGGCGCGTGGGGCGCGTGGTTTTAGCCAGAGCCTAAAGGAGTACCGGACCCGGGCCGCCAGGCGGTGTGATCAGCACATGACCACCACCTTGCCGGCGGAGACGTCCGGACCCGGCCCCGCCATGCCCGGAGGCGCCGCCATCACGGCAACCACCGCAAGCACCGCAACGATCGCAAGCACCGCAACGATCGCAAGCACCGCAACGATCGCAAGCACCGCAACGACCGGAAGCACCGCAACGACCGCGGACCCCGGAGACGTCGCGGGCCCAGGAGACCCCGCAGGCCCGCGGGCCGGCGGCGGGCTCGTCAGCGCCGTGCGACGGCGGCTGCACCCCGACCCGATGGTCCGGCGGCTGGCCGGGCTCACCCTGGTCAACACGGTGGGCAGCGGCCTGTCCCTGTCCGTCGCGGTGCTGTTCTTCACCCGGGTGCTCGGTCTGAGCGCCGGCCAGCTGGGGCTCGGGCTGACCGCCGCCGGCCTGTGCGGGGTCGTCGCGAGCGTGCCGGCCGGGCGGGCCGCCGACCGTTGGGGCGCCCGGCCGGTGCTGGTCGTGCTGGTCGCGGCGCAGGCGGTCGGCACCGCCGGGTACACGCTCGTGCACAGCTATCCGGCCTTCGTGGTGCTGGCCTGCGGGGTCTCGGCCGCCGACCGCGGGTCCGCAGCCGTACGGAACGCGCTCTACGCCGAGGTGCTGCCGCCCGACCGCCGGGTGGCGGGCCGGGCCTACCTGCGGGTGGTGACCAACGTGGGCCTCTGCCTGGGGACGGCCGTCGGCGCGATCGCGCTCCAGGTGGACACCAGGCCGGCCTATCTGACGGCGATTCTGGCCGACGCCGCCTCCTTCGTGGTCGTCGCCGTGCTGTTCCACCGTCTCCCCGTCCTCGCGCATGCGGCCCCGGTCGCGCCGCCCGTGGGACCGGAGGCCGACGGTGCCGGGCGGGGCAAGCGGCGCAATCCGGCGCTGCGGGACGGCCCGTTCCTGGTCGTGACGGTGCTGAACGCCGTCCTCGCCCTGCAGTTCGCCGTCCTGGAGGTCGGCGTGCCGCTGTGGATCATCCATGACACCGAGGCGCCCCGGATCACCGTCGCGGGCACCCTGATCGTCAACACCCTGCTGGTGATCGCCCTCCAGGTGCGGGCCACCCGGGGGACGGAGGACCGGTCGACGGCCGCCCGGCTCTGCGGCCGCGGGGGGCTGCTGCTCGCCGCCTCGTGCCTGGTCATCGGCCTCGCGCACGGCCTGCCCGCGATCGTCGCCGCCGTGGTGGTGCTCGGCGGCATCGCGCTGCAGTCGCTGGGCGAGGTGTTCGGCCAGGCCGGCGGCTGGGCGCTCAGCTACGACCTCGCGGGGGAGCGTGACCACGGCGCCTATCAGGGCGTGTACAACGCGGGTTCGGCGGCGGCGATGATGGCCGGTCCGGCGTTGGTCAGCACCGCCGTGATCGGGTTCGGTCTGGCCGGTTGGGTCGTCCTGGGCGCGGTGCTGGCGGCGGCGGGCCTGGCGATGGGCCCCGCCGTCCGGTGGGCCGGGCGACGGGGAGGGTACGCCGGGGGCCGGTGACACGGCTGCTCCCGGACGGGCGCGAGGGCCTCGATCCCGATCGGCACCTCGGGCAGGATTGGCTCTGGCCGAGGGGCGGGTGGGCGTGCCAGAGTCGTCCGGGCGCGGCCCGGGCACCCGGGCGGCACCGCAGTCCGACCCACCCTCAGCCGGAAGGCAGGCCCCGCCGATGACCAGCGCAGAGCCCCTCGTCCGCGTCACCACCGCCGACGCCGTCACCACGATCACCCTCGACTCGCCGCACAACCGCAACGCACTCTCCACCCGGCTGATGGCCGAACTGCACGCCGGTCTGGCGGTCGCCGCGGCCGACCCGGAGGTCCGGGCCGTGGTGCTCGGGCACACCGGCAAGGTGTTCTGCGCGGGTGCGGACCTGTCCGAGGCGACCGGCGCGGACCCGACGGTCGGCCCGCGCGGCCTGGTCGAGCTGCAGCGGGCGATCGTCGACTGCACCAAGCCGGTGATCGCCGTGATCGACGGGCACGCCCGGGCCGGCGGCCTCGGCCTGATCGGCGCGGCGGACCTCGCCCTCGCCGGGCCGGCCGCGACCTTCGCGTTCACCGAGGTCCGGCTCGGCCTCGCGCCCGCCGTGATCTCGCTGCCGCTGCGCCCCAAGCTGGACCCGCGCGCCGCCTCCCGCTACTACCTCACCGGCGAGGTCTTCGACGCCGCCGAGGCCGCCCGGATCGGCCTGATCACCCGCGCCACCGAGTCCGCCGAGGACACCGGGGTCGCGTTGAAGGGCCTGCTGGACGCGCTGCGCCAGGGCTCCCCGCAGGGGCTGGCGGAGTCCAAGCGGCTGGCCAACGCCGAGGTGGTGCGGTCCTTCGAGCGGGACGCGGAGGGGCTGGTGGAGCTGTCGGCGCGGCTGTTCGGGTCGGCGGAGGCGCAGGAGGGAATGCGGGCGTTCCTGGAGAAGCGGCCCGCGCGCTGGGTGCGCTGACCCCGGGCCGCTCCACCCTGGGCCGCTCCACCCCTGGCCACTGCGCACCCCGGGCCACTCCACCCCTGGCCGCTCCCAGCGCGCGGCGCGCCGCGAGCTACGTGCGGCGCGGCCTCAGCCGATGACCGCGCTGGTCCGCCAGAGTTCGAGCAGCGCCTCGTCGCCGTCGAGTTCGACCTGCGCGGGCCCGACCGGGAGCCGGTTCCACAGCAGCAGGTACAGGTCGTGGGCGGGGCCGGTGAGGGTGAGGTCGGCCGGTTCGGCGGCGCCGCCCGTGCCGACGGCCGGCGGCTCCTGGGTGATGGTCAGCTGCCAGGAGCCGGGGCCGTCGGTGGTCCGGACCCCGATGGTGCGGGTCCGTTCGCTGCGCAGCCGGGAGCGGCTGCTGGCCACGAAGCCGCTCAGCAGTTCGTCGATGCCGTCGAGGGCGAGGGCGGTGTCCACCCGGGGGCCCTCGGTGCCGGCCGCCGCGTCGGCGTCGGCGCGGTGGACGGCGGTCTCGTGCGCCTGGCGGCGGGCCCAGAACCCGAGCGGGCTGGGCGACGGCAGGAAGGTCCAGCACTCGACGTCGGCCGGGGCCCGGGTGAGCGTGTCCACCAGGGCGGCGTGGCCTTCGCGGAACCAGTCCAGCAGTGCCGCGTCGGACGGCGCCGGCCCGATCACGGCCCGGCTGCCGTCCTCGTCGAGGGGCGCGCGCAGGCCTTGGGAGGGGTAGGCGGCGGCCCAGCGGTGGACGTTCCCGACGTGCCTCAGCAGGTCGTTCAGGCTCCAGTCCGGGCAGGTCGGTACGGGGGCGGCGAGGTCGGTCCGGGCGGCCGCCTCGGCGAGCAGGCTGCCCTCGCGGCGCAGGGCGTCAATGTGTTCGGTGATCTCCATGGGAGGGAGTGTGGCACCGGAGCCCGCCGTCGGTCGCGGTTTTCGGACCCGCCCGGGCGGAGGGCCAGGCCTGGCCGTGGGAGGCCGCAGGCCAGGGCGGGTGCGGGACCGGTGTGATGTTGACCGCCCGGCCGCCGGTCGGACCCTACGGGCCGGTAACGTGAGCTCATGCCGATAACCCGTTCGCTGCTCTCCGCGGTCCGAGCCGGTGGCCGCCGTGCCGCCGGCCGCCTCGTCCACCGGGGCTGGCGCTGGGTACAGCGGACCGGCGCGGTCACCCGGCAGAGCCCGGGCCCGTACCGGTTCGGCGAGTTGGGCGACGGTACGACACTGGCGTTCCCGCTCGGCGCGGTCTTCAACGAGCAGTGGATCACCATCGGGCCGTTCTCGATCATCGGCGAGCGGGTCACCATCAGCGCCGGTTTCCTGCCCGGCCTCGACCTCGGGCCCGAGCCGATCGTGCGGATCGGCGGCGGCTGCGTGATCGGCCGGGACAGCCACATCGTGGGCCACCAGTCGATCGTCCTCGGCGACGACGTGTGGACCGGGCCCGGCGTCTACATCTCCGACCAGGCACACGAGTACCGGTCCACCGACCTGCCGATCGGCAAGCAGTGGCCGCGCAACGAACCGGTGGAGATCGGCGCCGGGAGCTGGATCGGCACCGGCGCGGTGATCCTGCCGGGGGCCCGGATCGGCCGCAACGTGGTGGTCGCGGCGGGCGCGGTGGTGCGCGGCGAGGTGCCCGACCACAGCGTGGTGGCCGGAGCGCCGGCCAAGGTGGTCCGCCGGTGGACGGCCGAGGAGGGCTGGCAGCCGCCGCTGCGCCACGACGCGCCCCAGCCGGTGCCGGACGGCGTGACGGCGGAGCAACTGCGGGCCCTGGTGGGGTGGGACCTGCGGTTGCCGGGGGAGCGGGACTGATGCACCCGCGCCGCCGTCCCGGTGGCGCGGGTGTCGTCGGCCGGACACGCCCTAGCGGACTGCGGGGGCCTGTTCGGCGGCGCGGGCGGCGATGGCGGCGGTGATCCGCAGGACGTCGGCGGGGCGGGCGGGGTCGAGGCCGGTGAGGGCGGCGATCCGGCGCAGCCGGTAGTCGACGGTGTTCGGGTGCAGGTGCAGGGCGCCCGCGGTGTGTCGCCGGTTGAGCCCGCCGGCCAGGTGGGTGCGCAGGGTGGTGAGCAACTCGCCGCCGTCGGCCAGCGGTTCGAGCAGTGCGGCGAGCCGGGAGCGGGCCTGGCTGGGGCGGGTGAGCTGGTATTCGAGCAGGACGTCGTCGAGCCGGTACAGGCCGGGTGGACGGTCGAACGCGCGGGCCACGTCCAGGACTTCGTACGCGAGCGCGGCCGCGCTCGGCACTTCGCCAGGTGCGGCGACCGCCGCTGCGGCCAGGACGGGGACGCCCCCGGCCCGGGCGGCCGCGGCGACGGTGGCGGCCAGGTGCTGCCACGGGAGCTCGGCGGGCGTGCCGGGTCGCCCGGGCGCTCGCTCCGGCCGGGCCTGCGGGGGCGAGTCGAGCGGGACGAGCGCGAGGCCGCCCGAGGGGGTGAGCGCGGTGATCGCCGACTGCCGCGTCCGGTGGTCGAGTTCGGCGACGAGCCGGCGGAGCTTGCGGCGGCCGGCGATGCCCGGGTCGACGCCGGGGTCGTGCTCGTCGGGGTGGTCGGCGACGGACAGGCACAGGACGGCGTACCGGGGCGGTAGTCGGAGTCCGGCCCGGGCGGCGGCCTCGTCCGCCGGGGCGCCGGCGAGCAGTGCGGTGAGCAGCGACTGCCGGGCGGCTGCGTGCCGGTCGCCGGCCGGGCGGCGTTCGTCGAGGTAGCCGGCGCCGGCGGCGGTGGTGGCCTGGCGGAGCTGGTCGAGCAGCAGCCGGTTGAGGACGAGCAGGTCGGCGGCGTCGCCGTCGCGGGCGTGCCGGGTGACGAACTCCCAGCAGACCTCCAGCCCGAGGTGGTGGGCGAGCAGGACGGCGTCCAGCGGCAGGCCCTCCTCGGCGCGGCGGGCGGCGGCCTCCCGGACGGCGGCGAACTCCTCGTCGGGGGAGGGGAGTCCGGTGCGGACGGCGTGGGCCAGGGCGCGGATCCGGCGCTCGGTGTCGCGGGTGAGTTCGCCGGTGAGCTGTTCGCGGGGCAGGCGGTGGTACACGGGCACGCGGTCCAGCAGCGCGGCGACCACGCTCTCGGCCAACTCGCTTACACCGCCCAGGAGTCGCTGGTCGGCGGGCCGGCCGCCGATCACCGGGACGCGCCAGCCGGGCGTCCGGTCGGCGGTGTGGTCGGGCGCGCGGACGGGTGTGCGGTCGGGCATGCGGTCGGGGGTGGCGGTGGGCGCGGAGTGCGGCTCGGAGCGGGGTGTGGCGTCGGGTGAGCGGCCGGGCGAGGCGGCGGGTGCGTTGTGACCGGTCACAGAGAACACCGTCCAGGTCTGGGGAACGCCCAAGGGCCGGGCCGGAGGGGCGACCGCATGATGGAGCCACTCGGGTTACCTGTTGGTAACAAACTTCCGCCGTGGAGGCAACAGTTGAGAACCCCACTTCTCCGCTTCTCCGCAACTCCCGTGCGCCACAGGCTCGGCGGGGCCATCGGCGCTACCGTCCTGGCGGGCGCGCTGCTGGCCGGCGCGTCGGCCGCCCCGGCGAGCGCCGCGACGTCCCCCTCCGTCGTGCCCGCCGCCGCCCGCTCCATCACCCCCGCCGCCGCCTCCGCCGAACTGCCGCCCGACGGTGACTCGGTGGCCTCGCCGCCCGGCGCCAACGACTGGAACTGCCGCCCGAGCGCCGCGCACCCCGATCCGGTGGTCCTCGTGCACGGCACCTTCGCCAACCGCTACGAGAACTGGCTCGCCCTCTCCCCGCTGCTGAAGGGCCTCGGGTACTGCGTCTTCGCGCTCGACTACGGCACCATCCCGGGCGTCACCTCCAGCGGCAGCGGCCTGCTGCTGCCGATCGGCGGCCTGGGTCCGGTGCCCGAGTCGGCCGCCCAACTCGGGCGGTTCGTCGACCTGGTGCTGAAGGCGACCGGCGCGGCCAAGGTCGACATCGTCGGGCACTCGCAGGGCGGCATGCTGCCGAACTACTACCTGAAGTTCCTCGGCGGCGCCGCGAAGGTCGGCCGGCTGGTCGGCCTGGCGCCGTCCAACCACGGCACGACGCTCGACGGGATCACCAAGCTCGTGCCGTACTTCCCCGGCGTCGCGGACCTGATCTACACCGTCTGCCAGGCCTGCCGCGACCAGGCGGTGGGCTCCGACTTCAACCGCACGATGGCCTCCCGCCCGGACACCGTGCCGGGCGTGACCTACACGGTGATCTCGACCGTGTACGACGAGGTCGTCACCCCGTGGCGGACCCAGTTCCTGACCGGCCCGGCCGTCGACAACGAGGTGCTGCAGAACCACTGCCCGATCACGCTCGCCGAGCACGTGGCGATCGCGTTCTCGCCGACGGCGCTGCACCTGGTGACCAACGCCCTGGATCCGGCGCACGCCACACCCGTGTTCTGCGGTTGAGCCACACCCGTCGGAACGCCGCGGCCCGGGAGGGAGACCTCCCGGGCCGCGGCGTTCCGGTGTCCGGGCGCTCGCGCGCGCCCCGCTTCCCCGGCGTCAGCGCGACGGGCGGAGCGTGACCACGGCGGTGACGCCGCCGGTCCGGACCCGCACCTCGCGCGGGCCGGCCCCCTCCAGCAGGGCGGCGTCGTAGCGCTCCAGCGCCGCGTCGCCGTCGACGGCGGCCGAACCGGTGAGGCAGACCAGCAGGACGGTCGCCCCCGGCGGGACATCCACGGCGGCCGGTGCGGTCAGCACGCCCACGGCGGCGTCGATCCGGCCGCGACGGGTCATCACGTTGAAGTCGACCACCGGGCCGGCCGACAGTCGACAGTCCGTCACGGCGTCACCGGAGAAGGCGAAGGGGCGGAAGGGTTCGTCGACCAGGTGCTCGGCGCCGTCGACGGTGAGCGTCATGCCGGGGCCCTCGACCAGGGTGATCACCCGGTCGACGCCGGGGAACGGCGAGAACGGCCCGGCCGACGCGACGTCCGCGAGGCTGACCCGCCAGTCGAAGGCGTCCAGCCCGGCCCCGGCCGGGAAACCGGCGACCTCCCTGGTCACCCCGCCCCCGTTGAGCCACGCCGTGGCCGGGCGCTCGTCCGCCCGCAGTACCTGGATCCGTCCGCTGCTCGTCATGGCCCGCATCCTGCCACCACGTCCGCGCGCGGCCGCGTCGGGAGCCGCCCGGGGCCGTCGGCGGTGGGGTCGGCCGGACCGGCCGTGCCGACGACCCGGGCGCTCCCGTCAGCGCCGACGGACGGCCAGCGGCAGGAGCGCCCCCGCCGTGGCCGCCACCGCGACGGTGGTCAGGGCCATCGGCAGCCCCGCCGCGTCGGCGAGGAAGCCGATCACCACCGGGCCGATCAGCATGCCGCCGTACCCGAGCGTCGAGGCGAACGCGACGCCCTGCGGGCCGCCCGCCGCACCGGCCCGGGCGATCGCGAGGGGGAAGAGGTTGGCGAGGCCGAGGCCGGCCAGGACGAACCCGCAGACGGCCAGCGGCACCACCGGGGCGAGGGCGGCGACCAGCATGCCGGCCGCCGCGGTCAGGCCGCCGAGCAGCATCAGCCGGGTCTGGCCGAGCCGGATGGACAGCCAGGTGCCGCCGACCCGTCCGCTGGTCATGGCGAAGGCGTACGCGGCGTACCCGGCGGCGGCCGTCCCGGGGCTGGCGTGGACGTCGTCGGTGAGGTGGAGGGTGGTCCAGTCGGCGATCGCGCCCTCGCCGTACGCGGTGCACAGGGCGGTGAGGCCGAGCAGCAGGACGAGCAGCCGCAGGTGCGGGGCGGCGCGGCCGGCCGTGGTGCGGGTGCCGTGGTCGCTCGTGGTGTCGCCGGTGGTGCCGCCGTCGCCCGTGCGGCCGGGCGCGACCAGCGGCGCGGCCGGGCTGCGCAGCAGGACGACGCCCGCGGCGGCGGTGACGGCGAGGCCCAGCAGACCGCCGAGCACGAGCGCCCAGGCGGTGCTCAGCGCACCGGCGAGGAGCCCGCCGAGGCCCGCGCCGAGCAGGCCGCCGAGGCTGTACCCGGCGTGGAAGCTCGGCATGACGGGCCGTCGCAGTTGCGCCACCAGGTCGACGGCGGCGCTGTTCATCGCGACGTTGGCGCCGCCGTATCCGGCGCCGAAGAGCAGCAGCACGCCGCCGAGCGCGGCGACCGAGTGGGCGTGTGCGGGCAGCGGGACGGCGAGGCTGAGCAGGGCGAGCGAGCCGACGGTCACCGGGCGCGAGCCGTACCGCAGGCACAGCCGTCCGACGAGCGGCATGGTGAGGACGGCGCCGATCGACAGGCAGAGCAGGGCCAGCCCGAGGGCGCTGTGCGAGGCGTTGACCTGGCTGCGGATGTCCGGGATGCGGACCACCCAGGCGGCGAAGAGGAAGCCGTCGACGGCGAAGAACGCGGTGAGCGCGAGCCGTGCCGAGCCCCAGGGGCTGTCCGTTCCGGGGGGTGTGCTGCGAGACTGGGGGGAGGTCTGGTCGGGTCGAGGACGCGGGCGGATTTTGTTTCGAAGCGGCACAAAGTCACAATAGGGGCGTGCAGCTCTCACCTTCAAGTCCGCGACCAGGTTCCGGAACCGACCTCGAAGCGCAGCGCGACGCCCACCGCCGCGCGGCCCCCGATCGCGGTCGGACGCTGCTCGGCCCCGCGCTCTCGCTCATCCACACCGGACAGACGCCCACCCGCTCGGCGCTCACCCGCGCGCTGGACGTCACCCGGGCCACCGCCGGGGCCGTCACGGCCGAACTGGAGGCGCTCGGGCTGATCACCGTCGACTCGCGCCCGGCCGGCGGCGGACGCGGACGCCCCTCGCACCGGCTGGCGATCGACCCGCAAGGCCCGGTCGTGGTCGCCGGGCAGATCCACGCCGACGGGCTGAGCGTCACCCTGGCCGGCCTCGGCGGGCTGCTCGACCCGCCCGTCCACCTGCCGCTGCCCGCCGCCACCGACCCGGTCCGGATGCTGCGCGCCGTCGCCGAGGCGGGCGCCGAACTCGCCCGCGCGACCAGCCGGCGCTGCCTCGCCGCCGCGCTCGCCCTGCCCAACCCGGTCACCGAACCCGACGGCGCCGCGCTCGCCGCCCTGCACTTCGCCTGGCCCAGCGGCACCCCGGTCGCCGACCTGTACGACGTCGAGGTGGGCCGTGCCGACCACGGCCCCGGCGCCCGTCGGCCGCTGCCCACCGCCCTCGCCAACGACGCCAACCTCGCCGCGCTCGCCGAGTACCGGCACGGTGCCGGGCGCGGCGCCCGGCACCTGCTCCTCGTCACCTCCGGCCATCGCGGCGTCGGCGGCGCGCTGGTGATCGACGGCCACCTGCACACCGGCAGCGCCGGGCTGGCCCTGGAGGTCGGCCACCTCACCGTCGACCCGCAGGGTCGGCTCTGCCCGTGCGGCAACCGGGGCTGCCTGAACTCCGAGACCGACCCCGACGCCCTGTTCGCCGCCGCCGGGCTCACCCCCGAACCGGGGCGCCCGCTGCTCGACCAGGCGCGCGAGCTGTGCCGGGCGGCCGCCACCGACGAACGCGCGCGGGCCGCCGTGGAACACGTCATCGACCGGCTCGGGCTCGGACTCGCGGGCGTCGCCAACATCCTCAACCCGGACCGGGTGGTCCTCAGCGGGCTCCACCTCGACCTGCTGGAGGCCGCGCCCGAGCGGCTGCGCGCGGTGGTCGCCGAGCGCAGCCTGTGGGGGCGCAGCGGACGGGTGCCGATCGTCGGCGCGGAGCTGGCGCACGGTGCACTCGCGGGTGCGGCGGAGCTGGGCTGGGGGCCGTACCTGGCGGACCCGCAGTCGGTGACGGCGGGCTGATTCCGGGGCCGGGCGTCGGGCTGGGGGCGACGGGTCGGACCAGGGCGATAAGCGGAAGCTGGGACTGCGAAAACGGTCACTTATCGTGATTCTCCTACACTCGTAGTGAGCAGTGGGGGG
Source organism: Kitasatospora sp. NPDC091276 (assembly GCF_040684355.1). Lineage (NCBI taxonomy): Bacteria > Bacillati > Actinomycetota > Actinomycetes > Kitasatosporales > Streptomycetaceae > Kitasatospora > Kitasatospora sp. NPDC091276. The sequence goes on from NZ_JBFBFU010000036.1 coordinate 24,732, forward strand.
TCGTAACGAGGGAGAGTGGCCATGAGCACCCAACCCGGCGGGACCCAGTCCGGCGGAGCGGGCGGCATCGAGCCGACCGTCTGCGTCGAGCCGATTGCGGGCGTCGAGCCGACCGTCGACGTCGACCGGACCGACCCGCAGTACCGCGCCTGGCTCAAGGAGGCGGTGCGCAAGGTCCAGGCCGACGCCAACCGCTCCGCCGACACCCACCTGCTGCGCTTCCCGCTGCCGGGTGAGTGGGGGATCGACCTCTACCTCAAGGACGAGTCCACCCACCCGACCGGCTCGCTCAAGCACCGCCTGGCCCGCTCGCTCTTCCTCCACGGGCTCTGCAACGGCTGGATCCGCCCCGGAAAGCCGGTGATCGAGGCCTCCAGCGGCTCCACGGCCGTCTCGGAGGCGTACTTCGCGCAGCTCGTCGGGGTGCCGTTCATCGCGGTCATGGCCAAGAGCACCAGCCAGGCCAAGATCGACCTGATCGAGTTCCACGGCGGCGAGTGCCACCTGGTCGACCGCTCGGACGAGGTGTACGAGGCCTCCGCCCGGCTCGCCGAGAGCACCGGCGGGCACTACATGGACCAGTTCACCTACGCCGAGCGGGCCACCGACTGGCGCGGCAACAACAACATCGCCGAGTCGGTCTTCGCCCAGCTGCGCCTGGAGCCGCACCCCGAGCCGGCCTGGATCGTCGCCACCGCCGGGACGGGCGGCACCTCGGCGACCATCGCCCGGTACGTGCACTACATGCAGTACGACACCCGGATCTGCGTCGCCGACCCGGAGAACTCCTGTTTCTTCGACGGCTGGGTGCACCACGACCCGGACGCCGTCTGCGAGCGGGGCTCGCGGATCGAGGGCATCGGACGGCCCCGGATGGAGCCGAGCTTCGTCCCGGGGGCGATCGACCGGATGATGAAGGTGCCGGACGCCGCCTCCGTCGCCGCCGTGCGGGTGCTGGAGCAGGTGCTCGGGAAGAAGGCGGGGGCGTCCACCGGGACGGGACTGTGGAGCGCGCTGAAGATCGTCGCCGAGATGCGGGCGGCGGGGCGGCGGGGCAGCGTGGTCGGTCTGATCTGCGACCCGGGCGACCGCTACCTGGACAAGTACTACTCGGACGACTGGCTGGCCGACGAGCGGATCGACATCGCGCCGTACCGGGCCGTGCTGGAGTCCTTCCTCGCCGGCGGCGCCTGGGCGGGCTGACGCCGAGGTCGTCGCCCGCCCGCCCGACGCCACGGCGCCGAGTCCCCGGCGTCAGGGCAGCGGTGCGCCCGGCAGGTCGGCCGGGACGAGGAGTTGGAGCTCCTCCGTCGACGGGTCCGCGAGGTGGGCGACCCGCATCGCGTGCCGCTCGACCATGGTCTCGAAGACCTGCCGCGCGGTGCGCCCGTTGCCGAAGTTGGGGCCGCGCTCCAGCCGGGCGAAGTGGTCCAGCAGCACGCCCTCGGTCGCCTCGGCGAGCGCGTACTCGTGCTCGGCGCACTGGGCCCGGGCGATCTCCAGCAGCTCGTCCGCCGTGTAGTCGGGAAAGGTGATGGTGCGTGAGAAGCGGGACGAGACGCCGGGGTTGGCGGAGAGGAAGCGCTCCATCTCCAGGGTGTAGCCGGCCACGATGACGACCACTTCGTCCCGGTGGTCCTCCATCAGCTTGACCAGGGTGTCGATGGCCTCCCGCCCGAAGTCGCGCGCGCCGTCCTCGGGGGCGAGCGCGTACGCCTCGTCGATGAAGAGCACCCCGCCGCGCGCGCGGTCGAAGGCCGCGGCGGTGCGGATCGCGGTGGAGCCGATGTGCTCGCCGACCAGGTCGACCCGGGCCACCTCGACCAGGTGTCCGCGCTGGAGCACCCCGAGCGAGGCGAGGATCTCGCCGTAGAGCCGGGCGACGGTGGTCTTGCCGGTGCCGGGGGCGCCGGTGAACACCAGGTGCCGGCGCAGCGAGGGCGCCTTGAGCCCGGCCTGGCGGCGGCGCTTGCCGACGGAGATCAGGTCGATGAGCGTGCGCACCTCCTGCTTGACGGTGGCCAGCCCGACCAGTGCGTCCAGTTCGGCGAGCGCCTCGTCGGCGGGCCGGCAGTCCGGGATCGGGGCGATCGCCGAGGTGGCGGCAGCCGCGGCGGACGTCGCGACGGCGGTGCCGGCCACCCCGCCCACACCGGCCCTCCCGGCCAACGGGGCGGTGGCAGAGGCCAGTTGGGCGGTCCGCGGGCCCGGTACCTCGGCCGCGCCGGCCGCCGGTCCGACGTCGTCCGAGGTGCAGCCCTCGGCGACCGGCCCGGGCTCGGAGAACTCGAAGCCGGCCCGCTCGTTCTGTTCGGCCCGGCAGCGGGTCAGCTGGGTGCGGCAGCCGTCGATGATGTGGAAGCCGAAGCCCTTGCCGTGCGAGACCCGGCAGTCCTCGAAGGTGCCCCGCCCCTGCGCCGAGACGTATACGCCGGCGTCGGTGCTGGCCCGGACGGTGCAGTCGCGCAGCACCGGGTCGGCGCCCTTGGTGACGATCACCCCGGTGGCCACGTCGGAGATCTCGCAGCCGGTGAGCAGGCCGCCGCTGCCGTGGTCGCGGAACCACAGGCCGGTGCCGGCCTCCTGGACCCGGCAGCCGGTGAGGGTCACCGCCGCGCCGCCGCTGACCGATACCGCCGAGCTGCGGATCCGGCTGAAGGAGCAGTCCGCGGCGATCGCGGCGGAGTCCCGGTCGAGGACGAACAGCGCGTCCGGCAGGTCGTACAGCGAGCAGTCGGTGAGGGTGAGCCGGGCACCGTCGCTGACCCACAGCGCCGGGTACTCGCCGGTGGAGCCGTGGATCTGGCAGGACTCGGCGACGGCCTCGGTGCCCTGGTCCCAGACCGAGAGCGCCCCGCGCCCGAAGTCCCGGACGGTGCTGTGGTCGAGGCTGAGCCGGGAGCGGCCGCGCAGGTCGGCGCCGTTCTCCGGCAGGTCGTGCACCCGGCAGCCGGTGAGGACGAGTTCGGCCTCGCCGTCCAGGGTCAGCCCGTTGCCGGTGACCCGGTGGATCTCGCAGTCGACGAGCCGCCCGCGGGCCTGCGACTCGGCCTGGACGCCGCTGCCGCGGATCTCGTAGATCTCGCAGCCGGTCAGTTCGGCGGCGCTGCCAGGGTCGGAGAGCAGGACGCCGGCGCCGGCGGCGTGGTGGACCCGGCAGCGGTCGAGGGCGGCGGTGGCGCCGCCGAGGACGGCGAGTCCGGCCTGCCCGGCGGCGGCGACCTCGCAGTCCTCCAGGGCGGCGGCGGTGCCGGGGCCGCGCAGGCGCAGCCCGAGTCCGGCCGGGTTGGCCACGACGCAGCCGCGCAGGGTGGGCCGGGCGCCGTCGGTGATCTCGATGCCGGTGGCGGAGCGGGTCTCGATCCGGCAGCCGCTGAGCGCGGGCGCGGTCTGCGGCCCGGTGATCAGGACGGCCGGGGTGGAGCTGTCGCCGCCTTCGACGACGAGGTCGCGGACGGTGGCGTCGGCGGTGACGGTCAGCGCCACTCCGGACGGCGGGTCGATCCGGACGGTGCCCGGGCCCTGGGCCGGGACGATCGTCACGGCCTTGTCCAGCAGCACGTTCTCCCGGAACGTCCCCGGCCGGACGGTCACGGTGTCGCCCGGTTCGGCGGCCGCGAGGGCCTCCGCGAGGGTGTCGTACTCGCCTGCGCGGCGGCGCCAGCGGGATGCGCTGTCCTGGGTGACCCGGACCCTGTGCTCTGCCATGACGGTCTGTCGTCCCCACCTTCGTCGAGCCGGCGTTCAACGGGCCGTACGCGCGGGCCGCCCGCCCACCGTAGCGCGCCTCCACGGGTGGTCCGGTCGGCCGCGGTCGCGCGGGCACCGGGGGCTCGCGCCTTCGCCACAGGTTCCGACCACATGTTCAACGAGCGCGCACACCCGTGGTTCCGAGCCGGGGTGGCGCCGCGGGGGCGGCCGGGGGAGCCGGTGAACCGGCGCGCCGCCGGTTCACCCCCGCGCGTCGGCGGGCCACTGCGCCCCGTCCTCCAGCACCTCGACCCGGTCGCCGACGCGCAGCGTGCCGAGCACGTCGCCGGTGGTGCCGGCCGGCCGTTCCGGGATCAGGTTCTGCCCGAACGCGGCCTTCTTCAGCAGCCGGTGGTGCCGGGCCAGGGTGCGCAGCGGTTCGGGGCCGCGCCGCTCGCCGCTCTCCTGGTCGGTGGTGGTGATGACGCAGCGGCCGCAGGGCTTGACCACCTTGAAGGTGAGGTCGCCGATCCGGATCCGGCGCCAGCCGTCCTCGGCCCACGGCTCGGCGCCGCCCACCACGGCGTTGGGGCGGAAGCGCTCCATCGGCAGCGACTCGTGGCCGTCGGGGTGCTCGGCGGCGATCAGCTCGTTGAGCCGCTCCAGCGAGGCGGTGGTGGTGAGCAGCAGGGGGAAGCCGTCGGCCATCGAGACGGTGGTGCCGGGCTCGGCGTAGTCGGGGTCGGCCGGCCGGGCGTGCGGGTCGTCCAGGTGGACCAGGCGGTAGTCGCCGAGGTGTTCGGCGATCCACCGGTGCACCTCCTTGGCGGCCTCGGCGGCGCGGAAGCGGGTGCCCCAGACCTCGACCTCGGCGAGCGGGTCGCCGGCCGCGACGGCGGGCGCGGGGACCTCGATCCGGGAGCCGCCGGGGACGGTGAGGGAGAGCGCGCCGTCGGGCAGCAGGTCGGGCCTGATCTGGCCGAGGGCGGCGTTCTCGCGCTGGCTGACGAAGCGTCCGGTGGCGTCGGCGAGCATCCAGCGGCGGTCTCCGGCCAGGCCCCAGGGTTCGACGGCGGCGGTGTCCGGGCTCAGGCGGTACATGGACTTGACGGGGTAGACGTGGAGTCCGGTGAGCTGCATCCCCCCATCCTGCCAGCCGGTTCCCGGCGGTCCGCAGGAGCCCCGTACGCGCACGGACCGCCCGGGACGCCGTGGGGGGCGTTCCGGGCGGTCCGTGGATGACCCGTTTCTCCGTACGCCCGGCGCGGGGAGCGCGCCGGGTGGTGCTCAGGTGGTGCGGGTGCGGGCCGGGTGGGGTCCGGCCCTGGAGGTCAGTGGCTCAGTAGCCCTGGCCCTGCTGCTGGTAGCCGCCCTGCTGGCCCCCCGCGTTGTAGGCGTTGTTGCCGGGCTCGCCGTACGGGCCCGGGCGCTGCGGCTGCATCGGGCGGACCGGCGCCATGGCCGGGCGCAGTTGGGCGCCGCCGAAGCCCTGGTCGCCGCCCTGGCCCTGGAAGCCGGGGCCGGCCGGGCCGGGGCCGCCGAAGCTCTGCGGACCGGCCTGCGGCTGGCCGCCCGGCTGCCCGGGGCCGAACGCGCCCGGACCGCCGATCGGCTGCGCGCCGAAGGACTGCTGGCCGCCCTGGCCGCCGATGAAGGTGTTCTGGCCGCCGAAGCTCTGGCCGCCGGTCGGCTGGTAGCCGCCGCTGGCGGTCTGCGCGAAGGCCGGTGCGGCGGGCTGCGGCCGCTGGTACTGCTGGGGGGCGCCGTAGCCGGGGACGGGCGGCTGGGGCGCGGAGGCGTACGCCGGCGCCGGCTGCGCGGGGATGTACGCCGTGGCGGGACCGGCGGAGGGGCCGCTGCTCGGGCCGGGGCCCAGGGCGAGGCGGGCGGGCGGCAGCGCGGGGAGGTTGCTGCCGGCGCTCTCGTACCCGTTGCCGTACCGGTTCTCGTAGGACGGGCCGGCGCTGGCCCCGTAACCGGACGACATGGCCGGCGGCAGGGCCGCCGGCACGTTGATGGGTGCGATCTGGGGGACGCCGCGCTCAGCCACGAGGCTGTCGTAGATCGGCGTGCCGGAGGAGAAGGACGGAGAGGGGTAGCCGACTCCGTCGTAGGAGCGGGGCGAGGTCATGGGGCATACGGTAAGCCCACAACGCGCCTGCTGAGGAGAGCGGGAGGGGGAGCAGTTCGACTGTTTACACAGTCTTCGCTCGCACAAAGGTTTCGAAAGTAGGAAGAACGGACATACCGGCGTTCAGTTCCGGACAACCTTGGCGTGCCGTCAGTGATCGAACAGTACCCGGACGGCGGCGCGGCGAACCCTTGCGGTGACCGGGCGGTGGACGGTTCGGGGCCCGCCGGAGAAACTTTTGCGGACAGGGCGTGCGCCGGCGCATTCGAGCCCCCGCCGACGGTCCGACGAGGGCTCGTGAATGTTTCGGGAATAAAGTCCCCGTCAGCGGCCTCGGGCCCGTGGTCAGCTCGCCTGCAACGCCTGCGCCTGCGCCGGGAGGCCCGGCCGGCCCGAGACCTCCGAGGTGCAGAAGGAGCAGCGGGTCGCCGCGGCCGGAATCGGGCTCAGGCACTCCGGGCAGTCGATCTTCACGACCGGCGCCGGCTTGGCAGACTCGAAGCGCGCCTGCAGCTTGCCGACCGGCAGCACCACGGCGAAGTAGATCACCGCGGCGACCAGCACGAACCCGATCAGCGCGTTGACGAAGACCCCGTACGGGAACCGGGCGCCGGCCACCTCGAAGGTCTTCTGGGTGAAGTCGCCGACGGCGCCGGTGGCGACCCCGATGAGCGGGGTGAGGAAGGCGGTGACGAACCCGGTGACCACGGCGGTGAAGGCCGCGCCGATCACGATGCCGACTGCGAGGTCCACCACGTTGCCGCGCAGCAGGAAGCTGCGGAATCCCTTGAACACCGGGTGACTCCAAATCCGTACGGGGAAAGGGGAGATGAGGCAGCGTGACGGGCGCCCCGGCCGGACATCCTGCCGACCGGGCCGGGCCGAGGTCCAACCGCGTTCACCCGATCCGCGTAACGGGCCGCAGGACGCGCCGGCCGGTTCCGGGCGGAGCCCGGGCGCTCCGCGTACGGGTCGATCCGGCCGCCGCCGGGCCGGAGGGGTCAGAGCGGCCGCACCCGCAGCGCGCGCTCGTAGAACTCGACCATGTGCGCGGACACCTGGGACAGCGTGAACGAGGCCAGGAACCGCGCCCGCGCGGCCTTCGCCCGCACCCGCGCCGCCGCCCGGTCGTCCAGCGTGTCGACGACCGCCGCCGCCAGTTCGGCCGGCCGCTCCGGTGCCACCAGCCGGGCGTAGTCCTCCGAGCCGACCGTCTCGCGCAACGCCGGCACGTCCGCGCAGACCAGCGGCACCCCGACGCCCATCGCCTCGATCGCCGTGCCGCCCTGGCCCGCCCAGCGGGACGGCACGGCGAGCACGTCGGCAGCGGCCATCAGATCGGCCACGTCCTCGCGCGGCCCGAGCAGGCGGACGCTCCCGGCGGACTCGGCGAGCGCCCGCAGCCGTGCGCTCTCCGGGCCCGCCGCGCCGGCGAGCAGCAGGACGGCCCCCGGCTGCGCGCGCCGGACCGCCGGCCAGGCCGCCAACAGCACGTCCAGGCCCTTCCGGTGGTGCTGGCCGGCGGCGGCCAGCACCACCGGCACGTCCTGCGCCAGCTCCAGGGCACCGCGCACGGCGGCCCGCCGCTCCGGGGTGGCCGTGCCCAGCAGCTCCGGGTCGAGCCCGCGCGGCACCACGTCGATCCGCCGCCGGGGGATGCGCAGCCGCCGCGCCATCGTGCCGGCCACGTGCCGGGTGAGCGCGTGGAAGCGGCGGGCGCCCTGGGCGGTGGCCGCGTCCAGGGCCTGCGCGGTGCGCATCCGCCAGGGGCTCGCCCCGTGCGCCGCCGACTGCTCCGGTCCGTACGCCGGGTCGAGCAAGCTGGAAACCACCGGGGTGCGGGCGGCCAGGGCGGCGGCCCGGCCGAGCACGTCCGAGGCGTGGCGGGCGGTGTGGACGAGATCGGGCCGGCGTTCGCGGATCAGCCGGCGCAGCGCGGCGGCGGTGGCGGCCCCGGTCGGTCGGCCGACGCCGAACACGGCGGCGCCCGCCGCGGTCAGCTCCGGCTGCCAGCCGCCGGGGGAGTCGTAGAGGTAGGCGACGTCCAACGTGACGCCGGCGCGCACCAGTTGGGGAGCCATCGAGACCAGGGCGCGCTCCGCCCCGCCGGCCCGGTTCACGCTGTCGACCACCAGAAGCACCTGCACCGGCCACCCCCGCCCGCTGCGGGCGCGTCCGTTCTCCCGTGCCGGACGCCCCCTGACTGGTGATCAGCATCGCAGGTGGCCGTCAGGCCCGCCAGCCGTACGGCGGCCGGGGTCGGACGCCGGGGTGCGGCGAGGCGAGGCGGGGTGAGGCAGGGCGAGAGGGGGCGGAACAGGGCGTACGACGGGAGCAACCGGCGCACGGCCGCAGTCGACCAGCGCACATCAGGTGTATTCACGCGGGCGCACGGGCCACCACCAGGTTGCGCGAAGGGGCTGTACGGCGCGGGGCGCTGTGCCAAGGTCGGTCCATGCCCGACCATACGTCGGCCGACCCGGCCGGAACCCGTCCCCGCGTCCTGCACCTGATCAGTGATCCACGCCGCGGCGGCGCCCAGAACTTCGCCCGTGACCTCCACCGGGAACTGCGCCGCCGGGGCCAGGCCTCCGCGCTGTGCGCCCTCGCCCCGCACCCGGCCGCCGGGCCCGCCCTCCCCGGGCCCCGCGCCGCGGACCGCACCGGAGTTCGCGCCGGCGCCGGTCCGGGCGCCCGCCCCGACGGGCTCGACCGGCAGCCCGACCCGCACCCCGGCGCCTGCGTCGACGAGGAGGACTTACGCGCCGCCGTCCTCGGCTCCGGCCGCCTGCGCCCCGGCACCCTGCGGGCGCTGCGCGCGGCCGCCCGCGGCGCCGACGTGGTCCTCGCCCACGGCTCCGACACCCTGGCGGCCTGCGCCCTCGCCCTGGCCGGCACCCGCACCCCCTTCGTCTACGTCTCCGTCGGCCACCCCCGCTACTGGACGGCGAACCGGCTGCGCAGGGTGCGCGGCGGCGCGCTGATGCACCGCGCGGCCGCCGTCACCACGCTCACCGACGAGGCCCGCGCCGTCCTGGAGGGGCAGTTCCGGCTGCCCGACGGCAAGGTCCACGTGATCTCCAACTCCCGGGCTGCCGAGAGCTATCCGCCCGCCGACGGCCGGGCCGACCGGCGCGCCGCCCGGCGGGCGCTCGGCCTGCCCGCCGACGTCCTGCTGGTCGCCTGGATCGGCGCGATTGCCCCGGAGAAGCGGCTCGACCTCGCCCTCGACGTCCTGGACCGGCTGCCGGACGTCCGGCTGGCCATCGCCGGGGACGGCCCGCTGCGCGAGACGCTGGCCCGCCACCCGGCCGCCGCCCGCGCTCACTTCCTCGGCGCCCTGCCCGACCCGGCGCCGCTCTACCGGGCCGCCGACGCGCTGCTGCTCACCAGCGACAGCGAGGGCGTGCCCGGCGCGCTGATCGAGGCGGCGCTGGCCGGCGTGCCCGCCGTCGCCACCGACGTCGGGTGGGTGCGCGAGGTGGTCCGGGACGGTGCCACCGGCGCGCTCGTCGCCCCCGGGGACCCGCTCGCCCTCGCCGAGGCGCTGGCCAAGGTGCTGGCGTGCAACCGTGCGGGCCTCGGCGCGGCCGCCCGGGCGCACGCGTTGGAGCACTTCGAGCTCGGCGCCGTGGTGGACGCCTGGCAGGGGCTGGTCGCCGAGGTGTGGGCGGGGGGTGGCCCGGGGGTGCGCACCGGTCCGTGACAGACCCGCGGCGGCGGGCCGGGCGTCGGGCTGGGCCGGGCGTCGAGTCGCGCGCCGGGCCGGGCGCCGGGCCGGGCGCCGGGCTGGGCCGATCGGGCGAATCCGGGCCAGTGCGCCCGGCCGAACTCGACGGTAACGAACCGCCGCCAGCACACTGCCCGGTGTGAACTCGAAGTCGCTGCTGCGGTCCACCGTCCTGTTCGCCATCGCCGCCGGGATCGCCGTATCCCCCCTCCAGGCCGGCGCGGTGAGTCACCAACCCCCCTCCGAGGGATCCCAGTTCGTCAAGCTCGACCATCCGCAGCCGGTGCGCGAGAGCGTCCGCACGGAGGCGGCCGAGTTCTTCTGGTACGACTGCGTCCACTCCCAGCAGCTCGAACAGCCCTTGCAGGCCTGGGCCGAGAAGCACCGCGCGGACGTCGCCCTGCGGCGCGTCCCGGCGATCTGGCCGGGCAGCCCGGACGAGGGCGCCCAGCGCGGCCACGCGCGCCTGTACTACACGCTGGAGCGCCTGGGCCTGGTCGAGCGCCTGCAGAGCAGCGTCTTCCGCTCGGTGCACACCGACCAGACCGACCTCACCACCGAGGCCACCGCCACCGACTGGGCGGTGCGCCACGGCGTGGACGCGCAGCTCTTCCGCCGGACGTACCGCTCCGACGAGGTGGCGCGGTCGGTCGACGAGGCCGCCGTCGAGTTCGTCCGCTACGGCGTCAACGAGCTGCCGACGGTGGTCGTCCAGGGCGAGTACCGGACTTCGCCGAGCAAGGCCGGCGGCGTCGAGGCGATGCCCGAGGTGCTGGACTACCTGGTCCAGCAGGAGCAGTTGCGCGGGCACTGAGCCCGCCGCGGGCCGGGACCGAACAGCCCTCCGGCGGCCCGCCCCGCCGGGCGGTCAGTCCCGGCGCAGCAGGTACGTCACGAAGCCGAGCGTCCCCCGGTAGCCGTGCAGCCACTCCCGCCGGTGCCGGTCCGCGGCCTCCCGGGCGGCCGCCGCGTCGGGGTCCTCCGGGTGCTCCAGCGCCCACTCGGCCAGCGCGCCCGTCCACGCGAACTCGTAGTCGTCCCACTCCTGCCGGCTGCTCACGTACCCGGACACCGGCGTCCAACCGTCCGCCAGCACCCGGTCGGTGGTGGTCGCCAGGTCCGCGTAGTCGTCCCGGGCCGCGCCCAGCCCGTCCAGGGCCGCCCGGGACGGCTCCCGCTCCCAGAAGCCCTCGCCGACCAGCACCCGCCCGCCCGGGGCCAGGTGCTCGCGGGCCGCCGCCAGCGTCGGCAGCAGCCCGCCGAAGGCGTGGGTGGCACCCACGCACAGCACCAGGTCGAAGGGCTCGACCGAGCTGAACTGCCGTGCGTCCACGTGGTGCAGGCCGATCCGGCGCACCACGCCGAGCGCGGTCGCCGCCTCCCTGGCCCGGGTCAGCGCCGCCGCGTCCAGATCCACCCCCACCGCCCGCCAGCGCGGACGCGCCGCCAGCGCCCGGACCAGCCACGCCCCCTCGCCGCAGCCGAGGTCCAGCGCCCGGCCGTCCGCCGCCCCGGCGGTCGCGCGCTCCAGCAGCAGGGCCACCGACTCGTCCGTCAGCGGCGCCGCGATCGGGTGGTGGGCATGGGCGAGACGAGAGATCCTCTGACGGTCCATCCGAGCAGTATGGAGCCGACCGGACTGCCGCGCCCGCGAATTCGGGCCCCGGCACGCTCAGGCCCGTGAGTACGTCCGGCCCTTCCACGCCGCGCCCCGGCCCCGCCAGTGCTGCACCGCCGAGTCCACCGTCATCAGCAGGTACAGCCCCGCTGTGAAGGGCAGCAGCAGCACGGCCGGCGCCGGCTGCCGGTAGTACCGCACCATCGGCAGGTAGGTGCCCGCCATCAGCGCCCAGGCCGCCCCGCCCGCCACCGCCACCGCCGGCGCCCCCGCGACCAGCCCGGCCGCCACGGCCACCGGCGGCACCAGGTACACCAGCCCCAGCCCCAGCACCGTCCCGAGCAGCAGCAGCGGCGAATGCCGCAACTGGGCGTAGGCGCTGCGCGACACCATCCGCCACAACTGCTCCAGCCGCGGGTACGGCCGGACGCTGTCCACCGCCCCGGCCAGCCCCAGCCAGGTCCGCCCGCCCGAGGACTTCACCGCCCGCGCCAGCGACACGTCGTCGATCACCGCGCCCCGGATCGCGGCCACCCCGCCGGCCCGCTCCAGCGCCTCCCGCCGCACCAGCGAGCAGCCGCCCGCCGCGGCCGCCGTCCGCCCACCGGGCCGGTTGCTCCGGCGGAACGGGTACAGCTGCGCGAAGAAGTAGACGAAGGCCGGCACGATCAGCCGCTCCCAGCCGGTCTCCACCCGCAGCCGGGCCATCTGCGACACCAGGTCCAGCCCGTTGCTCTCCGCCGCGGCCACCAGCTCCGCCAGCGAGTCCGGCCCGTGCGCGATGTCCGCGTCCGTCAGCAGCAGGTACTCGACGTCCGGACCGGCCAGCTCCACCCCGTGCCGCAGGGCCCACAACTTGCCCGTCCACCCCGGGGGCAGCGGGGGAGGAGTCGTGACGGTCAGCTCCAGCCCGTCCATCGTCCGCAGCTCCGCCGCCACCGCGCCCGTGCCGTCCGAACTGTGGTCGTCCACCAGGATCACCCGGGCCCGCCCCGGGTACTTCTGCCCCAGCAGCGTCGGCAGGCTCACCGGCAGCACCTGCGCCTCGTCCCGGGCCGGCACCACCACCACCGCCCGCGGCCAGCGCACCGGCGGACGGCGCGGCGGAAGCCGTACGTCGGTGCGCCAGAACAGCCCGTGGCAGCACGCCAACCAGAGCCAGACCAGCAGGGAGAACGCGGCGATCCACAACAGGACGGTCACTCCCGCAGTTTGCCGCAGAACCGGCCGGATCGGGCGGATCGACTAAAGTCTTGCCCCGTGAAGATCGCACTGATGGACTCCGGAATCGGCCTGCTGGCCGCCGCCGCCGCCCTTCGGAAGCTGCGCCCGGACGTCGATCTGGTGCTCTCCTCCGACCCGGCCTCGATGCCCTGGGGGCCGCGCACCCCCGAGGAGGTCACCGACCTCGCCCGAGGCTGCTCGCTCGCCGCCGCGGAGCTCGAACCGGACGCGCTGGTCATCGCCTGCAACACCGCCTCCGTGCACGCGCTCGCCACCCTCCGGGCCGAACTCGAACCCGGGCTGCCCGTCGTCGGCACCGTCCCGGCGATCAAGCCCGCCGCCGCCCTCGGCGGCTCCGTCGCCATCTGGGCCACCCCGGCCACCACCGGCAGCGCGTACCAGCGCGGCCTGATCCGCGACTTCGGCGGCACCGCGGACGTGACCGAGGTCGCCTGCCCCGGCCTCGCCGACGCCATCGAACACGGCGACGACGCCGGCATCACCGACGCCATCGCCGACGCCGCCGCCCGCACCCCCGCCGGCACCGCGGCGATCGTCCTCGGCTGCACGCACTACGAACTGGTCGACGACCGCATCCGTGCCGCCGTCGCCCCCACCGCCTCCCCGGCGCTCACCCTGCACGGCTCCGCCGACGCCGTCGCCGCCCAGGCCCTGCGCCGCGTCACCGACCCCACCCGTACCGGCGCCGGCACCATCACGGTGCTCCACGCCGGCGCCCCCGCCGCCCTCCCCCCGGCCGCACTCCTCTACCCCCAGGGGCGCACCCTCGCCGCCCTGATGCGCAGCACGCTGCCGGCGTGACCGCCACCCTCACCGCCGGCGGGCCAAGTTTCGCCCGCCGGCGGTCAGCCCTTCAGCCCCGGGCGGAAGGCCACCGCGGCTGATCCCCATCCGGGGCAGCCGCGGGCAGGTTCTCTGTCAGGAGTTGAGGGGCAAATCTTCGCCCTCCAACTTCCGGGGGTTGGTCGAGGAGCCCCTCTATGCCCGTGGGGCAGGGCTTTGCCCCACGGGCGGGTAATTGGCCGCTGAGGCAGGGCCAAATTTCGCCCCCAGAGGTCCCGTTCCGGTCCCCGGCGGGGCTCATTTTTGCCCCCGAATGTCTTTGAGTGCCCCTGCGTCCCCCTTGCGTGCCCCGGCCGGTCAGGCGACGGCTTGGCGGCGCCAGCGGCGGTAGGCGGGTTCGAGGCCGGAGAGGATGGTGTCGAAGCGGCGGGTGCTGGTGGTGGAGTCGACCTGGAGGCGGCTGATCTGGAGCGGGTGGGAGGGGATGCGGGGGCCGAGCCGGTGGTCGGAGAGGAAGCCGAGGCGGTAGCCGAGTTCCTGGAGGACGGTTTCGGCACGCGGGTCGTGCCCGCCGTCCGGGTAGGCGAAGGCGGTGGGGGGTTCGCCGAGCCAGCGGGTGAGGGCTTCGTGGGCGCCGGTGATCTCGGCGCGGACGGTGGCGTCGTCGCAGCGGCCGAGGCAGGGGTGCCCCTGGGTGTGGTTGCCGATGGCGACGCCGCCGTCGCGCAGGGCGAGCAGGTCGGCGGGGGTGAGCTGCTCCTGGCGGGGTGGGCGGCGGTCGGCGCTCACCCGGAGCTCGTGCAGGCTGCGCCGCCGGTCGGGGTCGGGCATGGCCTTGAGTCGGGGCAGTAGCTGGGAGGGGTGCCCGCAGTCGAGCGAGCGGGCACGGCCGCCGTGCCGGGCGAGGAAGTCGGCCTCGTGCCACCAGAAGGGGCGTTCGGTGCCGATGAGCTCGGAGATGACGAAGGCGGTGGCGGGGATGCCGCGGGCGTCGAGGGCGGGCAGGGCGTGGGTGAGGACGCTGCGGTCGGCGTCGTCGAAGGTGACCAGGACGCTGCGGGGCGGCAGTGGCCGTTGTTCGGTGACGGCTTGGAGGACGGCGGTGAGCGAGACCGGGGTGGCGAGTCTTCGGAGCCGGTCGAGCTGGGCGCCGAAGGACCGGTGGTCGGTGACGCCGTGGTAGGCGAGGACGGCGAGGCGTTGTGCGGCGCGGGCGCGGAACAGGGGTTGGACGGGGGCGAACCGCAACCATTCGCCCCGCGCGTCTGCCCGGCCCCGGTCGGCGGTCGGGTGGCGGCGGGTGGCCGTCGGCAGCGGGCGCACGAACGGGACGGGCCTGGTGGGGGCCATGGAGATCGACGTGGTGGACTGGGACTGCGGCACGGTTCCCCCTCGGTCGCCGAGCGGCGTGGCGGTACCGCCGGAGGACGGAGCCCGGCCTCCGACCCCAGGAGGCGGCGGCTCCGCCTCCTGGGTATTCCGGTCCGCGGTGGGGGGCTCGCACCCTTCCCGCGAACGGCTCCTGGATCGCTCAATGCCATTGAGACCGCTGCACCGAGCGGATGGTTGTACCGGGGGGACGAGGATTTTTCGTGGACTGATGTGAACTGATGTGGACTGATTGTGGAGCCGGAATGCACGACCGGGGCCGGGCCGCGGGGGCTCGGGCGAGGTCGGCGGGCCGGTCGCACCGGGTGGTCGAACGTTCACTCCCCGCGGGCTGCCTCCGGCGTTCGCCGGGGGTACCTTGGGCTCATGGCAGATGCGGACCGTGATCCCTTCCACCTGCACGGCGCGACCAGGATGGCCCGTGCGTGGAGTGGTGGTGCCCTGGTCACCCACCAGCTTCCGCTGGCGATGGTGGGTTTGGCCTGCCTCGCGCTGGGCATTGTGGTGGCGGTGATCGTTCCGGACAGTGACGGTCCGGCCTGGGCGATGGCGGTGGCGGGCTGTCTGGCCGCGGGAGTGCTGCTGCTCGGCCGGATCGCGTTCGGGCTGCTGCGGTACCGCCGCCGCGCCGCGCTCTGACCGCCTCGGCGGCCGGCCGGCCTTCGGTGGACGGCTGTACTTCGATTGCCCTCGGCATTCCAAGCGGCAGGTCGAGCAGCAGATCGAGCAATATTGGTCAGATCGACCGAATTTCGGCCTGTCGGACAATCCTCTGCCCACTTCTTTCACCATTCCCGGGCGACGGCTCCGAGGCGCCCCTACTGTGAATGCGTTCTTGCGGCTCGACGGTGCCGTGGAGGGGAAGAGATGGGCGGCAGCGCCACGTCCGATCCGGGCGGAGATCCGGGCGGAGGACCCGGCGGGAAGCCGGACGGCGCACCGCGCACCACCGTGCCCGCCGGATGAGGCGCGGCGGGGACCTCGCCCTCGCCGCCCTGGCGGGGATCGTCGCGCTCCCGTTGGCCCTGGTGATCGCCGCCCTGCTGCGCTGCACGGCGCGCGGCCCGGTGCTCCTGCGGCTGACCCGGGCCGGACGGCACGGCCGGGAGTTCCAGGTCCTCCGCTTCCGGACCAGCAGGGGAGGGCGGCTCGGCGCCCTGCTCCGCAGGACCGGCCTGGACGAGTTGCCCCGGCTGTGGAACGTCGCCCGCGGCGAGATGGGAGTGATCGGCCCCCGGCCCGTCCGCCCCGACCAGGCGGTCCGCTACTCCCGCCGCGAGCGCGGCCGGCTCGACGTCCGGCCCGGACTGACCGGCTGGGCCCAACTCCAGGCCCGCCACCCGCTCGCCCGGCCGGACTGGGCCGAACTCGACCTCTGGTACGTGGAGCACCGCTCGCTCCGGCTCGACCTGCGGATCCTCGGGCTGACCGTGCTGGCCGTGCTGCGCCCGGAGGGCGGTCTCGCGCGATGAGCCTGCGCGCCGCGGGCCGCCCGTCGGTGGCGTCGGCCCGGTGCTCCGCCGGACAGGGCCTAGGCTGCGGCGCATGGCCATTCCCCCGTTCCTCGCCGATCTCCGAGCCCTGGTGGGCACCCGCCCGCTCTGGCTGACCGCCGTCGTCGCCGTCGTCCTGGACGACCGCGGCCGGGTGCTGCTGGCCCGACGGGCCGACGACGGGAGGTGGGCGCCGGTCGGCGGCATCCTCGACCCCGGAGAGCAGCCCGCCGACGGCGTGGTGCGCGAGTGCCTGGAGGAGAGCGGGGTGGTGGCGGTGCCCGAACTGCTCGCCTCGGTCACCGTCTCGCCGCAGGTCACCTACCCGAACGGCGACGTGACGCAGTACCTGGTGCTGACCTTCCGGTGCCGGGCGGTCGGCGGCGAGGCGAGGGTGAACGACGACGAGTCGCTGGAGGTCGGCTGGTACCCGCTGGACGGGCTGCCGCCGATGATCGAGGTCGAGCACGAGCGGCTGCGCCACGCGCTGGAGTACGAGGGGTCGACGGTCTTCGTGTGGGAGGGCAAGGAGCGCCCCTGACCGGCGCACGGCGGACGGCCCGCATCCCCGCCTCCCCACCCCGGGCGGGCCGGGAGCCCGGGCCCTTAGCCGATGGTGGCGGCCCGGTCACCCCAGGTGGGGGGAGTTCGCGAGGCCGCTCAGCCCTTGCGCTGCCGGTAGGCCTCCTCGGCGGCGTCCAGGACGGCGGCGAGGTCGCCGCCCGCGGTGGCGGTGGCGGTGGCCGCCACCGCGCCCTCGACGAACGGCGCGTTCGCGAAGCGGACCGGGAACGGGAGGCCGTGCTCGTCGGCGTCGGACAGCAGGGCGCGCACGGTGGTGACGGCGCTGCCCAGGTCGGCGAGCACCACGACCCCGTGGCCCTGGTCGACCCGGCGGGTGGCGGCGGCCACCAGGACCGCGCTGATGCCGGGACCGCCCTGGTCCCCGCCGGTCGCGGCGATCGGGGCGGGGGAGTCGGATCCGGTCAGTGAGAGCGCGAGGGTGCGCACCGCGATGGCCAGTTCCTGGCTGTGCGACACCAGGACGATCCCGACCCGGCCGTGCACGGGGGGCCGGCCGGAGGCGGGCCGGGGCAGCGTGGCGGGCGCGGGTGGCGTGCGGGGCGCAGGGGGGTGGGCCGAGGGGGCGTCGGAGATGGGGATGACATCGGCGCGGGTGCCGTCCCGGCGGCTCATCGGCTGCTCCCTCTGGGCGGTGGTGGGCGGTGCTGGGCGAGGTGGTGCGGGCCGCATCCGGTGCGCATCGGGTTCCGCGGGGCCGGGGCGGGGCCGGGACGGGCCGTCGAGGGCCCGCGTACGGCCGGCGGGGGGTGGTCCCCCGCGTTGCCAAGCACTCTGGCAGCTCCGGTGGTCCCCGTCGGGCGGGACACGCGTTGAGCGGGCCTCCGGCGGCGTCCGGGCCCGGCTGGTGGAGTCCTCGTCAACCCGCTGACCGGGGCGGGCGGGTGTGGTTAGGCTGGCCCGGAAAGCCGTCGGGAGGAGACCGGGTAGTGGCAGTCAACAGCGGGATCGACGTGGAGGCGGGCGGCGCGGAGCCGCAGCTGGCGCCGAGCGGGAAGCCGAAGGTGGACTTCACCGGGGCGAAGTGGCTGTGCAGCAGCCAGGGCGTCGGGGATGTCCAGATCGCGTTCGTGGACGGGTACATCGGGATGCGGGACGGCCGTCAGGAGGACGGTCCGGTCCTGGTGTTCACGCCGGGGGAGTGGCGGGCCTTCGTGCTCGGCGCCCGGGACGGCGAGTTCGACCTCACCTGAGCCCGAGCGACCGTCGCACGACCGCGGAGCGGGCCCCGTCGGAACGGGGCCCGCTCCGCGGTCGATTTCGGCCCCGAACATCACAACTGATGATCTATTGAACGTGCCCCGTCAGAATTTCTGTTGACTGTTAGACAAACGCAGCTCAGAGTATGAGCACAGGCAGACGCCGTGCCCACCGCCCCCACGCGGCCAGACACGGCGCCTGCTGTGCGACCCGGCAGTGTTGCCAGGCCATCCTCCCAGTCATCCCCTGCGCACCGGGGTGCGTCGGCCGGTCCCGGCCCACGAGGGGCCGGCAGTCGCCGGGAGGCTGGCGTCGACGCCGAGAGCGACTCGGCGGCGACACCGTTTGCTCGGGACCCGCACGCCCCCACGCGGCGGCGTCCCGAGCAAGATCCGCGGGAGCGACGGGCCGGGGCCCCGCGGATCTGGCTTGTGGTGATGGAACTGTTGGCTTGTGTGCTGTGCTGTGTGCGACGACGAAGCTGGGTGCTCGGCAGTTCGGCACGACAATGTGCACAGTGAGGGAAACGCGTGTAGGGCCGCGTTGCGACATGCCGTCCCCCCGGAGGGTGAAACCCAGAACGGCTGTCGTGCTGAACCGAACGTAGCCCGGACGGTTGCTCAGAGTCAACATTGGTCTCTGAGCGTCGATCTCCCGACGGTGCCCCACCCACCTCGCGAGCGTGGTGTGCCGGGCACGTACGATGTTCCCATGTCTTTTCTCCGCCGTCGCTCCGGACAGCCCGCCGGCCCGGACTTCGACGTGCTCGCGATGGACCCGGGTGACTGGCCCGGCGACTTCGGTGCGGCCATGATGACCGGCCCGGACGGCTCCTGCCAGGGGATCTTCCTGCGCTACGACCTGTTCGGCGGCAGAGGCCCGGCGATGTTCATCGGCAACCTCCCCGAGGGCTCGCCCGCCCGGGAGACCGGCGACAGCGTGCCCTTCGAGGTGCGGCAGCTGCTCGCGGCGCTGGAGAACGACGAGCCGGTCGACTTCGTCTCGGCCGAGGACTTCCCGGTGATGCTCGGGGACGACCTGCTGATCGTGAAGAAGGTCAAGGTCAGCGAGGAGCGGGTGTTCTGCGCCCAGTTCGGGCGCAGCGACGGCGTCCAGGTCACCATCGCGTCCTGGGACCGACCGATTTCGGACGACCTGTATCAGCTGTTGAAGCCGCTCCCGGCCGACATGTTCCAGCAGGGCTGACCGGCCTCGACCAGGGCTCGGACGTCGCTTGACGGTTTCGATCACGGGTTCGTACAGTCGCGAACATGTCGTGCCGTCTCCCGCTGCTGACCCGGCGCAGCTATCTGGACCTGCGGCGCACCGCCAGCGCGGTGTGTCCGGGCCGCTGAGGGGGAATTCGTCCCCGAGGCGGCGGGCGGCCGGCCGTTCGTGGCCGGCGCCGAATCCGGGGGCGGGCCGTGAACCGACCTCCGAGGCCGCCCGTCCGGTACCGCGCGCCCGTCCGGCGTGCCGCCCGCATCTGCCGCGCCCACGCTGCCGCCCGGAGGCCCCAGCACCATGACGACCACCGCCGCTGACCGTTCGCCCGCGGACCGCCCGTCCGACACCGCGGCCGCCGCCGCCGCGGGAGCGTCGGATTCCGGCCACCCCGCGCCCGATCCCGCGCCCGACCGCTCGGCCGTCGTCGCCGCCCTCGCCGGACTGCCCCGGGTGGTCGACCTGCTCTCCGCCCGCGCCGAGGAGCACGACCGCGACGCCACCTTCCCGTACCAGGGCATCGAGGCGGTGCACGAGGCCGGACTGCTCACCCTGACCGTCTCCCAGCGGTACGGCGGACCGGGCGGCACGCTCGCCGACACCGTCCGGGTGCTGGCCCAACTCGGGCGCGGGGACGCCTCGGTGGCCGTGGTCACCGCCTTCACGCTGCTCCAGCACGCCGAGCAGGCCCGCCGGGCGGCCTGGCCGACGGCGGGCTACCGGCGGCTGCTCACCGAGTCCCGGCGCGGGCCCGCCCTGGTCAACACGCTGCGCGCGGAGCCCGGCGGCCGGCCCGGAGCGCTGCCGGACACGGTGGCCCGGCGGGACGGCGAGGGCTGGTCGCTGACGGGCCGGAAGACGTACTGCACCGGCGCCGAGGCGCTGGCCTGGATGGCGGTGACCGCGCGGACCGACGAGGCGGAGCCGAGGGTCGGGACGTTCCTGGTCCGCGGCGAGAGCGAGGGCCTGGAGATCGACCCGACCTGGGACCAGGTCGGCCTGCGGGCCAGCGCCAGCCACGACGTGGTGCTGGAGCAGGTCCGGGTGCCGGCCGAGCTCGCGCTCGGCCTCACCGCTCCCAAGGGCGGCGCGGCGGACGCGGCCGGGGCCGCCGAACTCTCCCTCGCCTGGCACGATCTGGCGCTCTCCGCGGTGGCGATCGGGGTGGCTCGCGCCGCCCAGTCCTGGCTGATCCGCTTCCTCAACCAGCGCACTCCGGCCAATCTGACCGAGCCGCTCGGCACCCTGCCCCGCTACCGCTGCGCCCTCGGCGAGATCGAGGCCCAGCTGATCGGCGCCGAGGAACTGGTCGAGGGGCTGGCCCCCCGGGTGGACCGGGGAGAGCCGGACGCGGTCGCGCGGACCGGCCCGGCCCACCTGCTGGCCACCCGGGCCGCGACGGCGGCGGTCCAGCAGGCCGTCTCGCTCACCGGCAACCCCGGTCTGAGCCGGCGTCACCCGCTGGAGCGCTACCTGCGGGACGTGCTGAGCAGCCGGGTGCACCTCGCCCCGGACGAGGCCGTCCTGGAGGCCGCCGGCCGGGCCGCCCTGGAGCGCGGCGGCCGGCCGTAGCGGATTCCGGGCCCCGGGGGCTCGGGGCCCGGAATCTCAGCGGGTGCCGACCGCGGCCCGGACGGCCCGGCGGGCGAGCGCGGCGTCGTCGTAGAGCCGGCGGATCATGATCCGCTGCTCCTCGCCGGCGCCCGGCACGTCGTACAGCCGGATCTCCCGCATCAGCACCAGCACCAGGTTGACCAGGAACGCGTCCCGGGCCAGCGTGCCGCCGCTCTGGGCGAGTTGGCTGATCTGGCGGCGCGCCGCGGTGTCGCCGGACAGCACGCTCCACAGCACCGCCAGGTCGTAGCCGGGCAGGTACCAGCCGGCCTGCTCCCAGTCGACCAGCACCGGGCCGGACGGCGCCAGCAGCATGTTGCTGAGCAGGGCGTCGCCGTGGCAGAGCTGGAGCGGGGTGTGGCCGAGGCCGTGCAGCAGGCCGCGCAGGTCGCCGGCGTCCCGGTCGGTGAGCTGGCCCACCGAGTGGTAACGGGCGATCTCCATCGGGTAGTCCATGCGTGGCTGGAACACGTCGGTCGGCGGCCGCCACAGGTTGAGCGTCCGGACGGCGGTCAGCAGCGCCCGCACCTCGCCCGGGGTGGGCGCGTTGACCGGGTGGCGCTCCCGCGCCGCCGGGCGCCCGGGAACGCGCTCCATGACGAGCACGCAGCGGTCGTGGTCGGCGGCGACCAGCCGGGGCAGCCGCACCGGCGGGCGGTGCCGGACGAATGCCCGGTAGACCGCGACCTCGTGGTGGAAGTCGGCCACCAACTGCTCGAAGTACCCACTCCGCACCGCCTGCGGCGCCAGGCACTTGGCGACCACCGGGGCCCGCCCGATGGTGCCCGCCACCAGGATGTGGCGGCTGCCCTCGCGCAGCACCTGGCGCGGGGTGAACGCGGGACATATCCGCGCGACACTCGCCAGCGCGGCCCGCACCGCCGGGGTCTGCAGCGCCGACGGGTCGATCCGCTCGGGGCCGGCGCCGACCTGGCCGGGCCGGTGCGGCGGGCGCAGCACCCGGCCGTCGGCCTGGCGGGCGAGCGGGAGCCGGCCGCCGACGGGCGGGGCCGCTTCGGGGCCGCGGAGCCCCAGCGCCGTACGGCCGGACGGGACCCGGGCGTCCGTGGACCGGCCGTCGGTGCCGTGCGGAGCCACCGGGCGGCTCGACGGGGGCACCTGCTTCGGCCCGGGGCGCCCGGCGGCTGCGGTGGGGGGGCGCAGCGCGGTGCGGGTCGCGGTCGGCGAGGGGGTCGTCGCTGAGGAGTACATGGGGTGAGGGTGGTCCCTTTCTGTCCGTCGGCAGGTGCGCCCCGCGGTGCGGGGAGGGCCGGTGCCGCGTGCTTCCTGGCGTGACGGCGGCCCTGACTCGGTGCGGTGGGTGGTGCGCGGGCGCCGGGCACGGACGCGGGGTCGTGAGACCCGGACGACGGCGGTGCTCCGGCCGTCCGCACCCTGGGGAGTACGGTCGGCCGGACTGCCGTGGCCGTGCCCGGCGCCCCCGCGCCACCCGGCCGCGCCACCCCCTCGGGTGAGGACCGGGAGCGTCCCGTGCCACGGTCGGGGGACTGCCCCGACGCCGGTGGGACGCCGCCCGACCCGGGGGCGAGGTGGCGCACCCCTACAACACACCCGCGGCGCACTGGCTTAGTAGTCTGGCGGGCCCTGGCGAACGGTGGCGAATGCTCGCCTGGCACTTGCCGGAGCCTCTAGCCTCGAATCAGCCGAGGAACCTGGGGGCTTCGTTGAGCAGGGAACCCAACACCCGACTCGCTGACTTGTTCGTCCTGACCGGTTGGTCGAAGGGCGAACTCGCGCGGCTGGTCAACCGTCGGGGTGCCGCGATGGGACAGCAGCAGCTGTCCACCGACACGTCGAGGGTACGGCGCTGGATCGAGCAGGGGGAGATCCCCCGGGATCCGGTGCCGAGGGTGCTGGCGGCCGTGTTCACGGAGCGGCTCGGCCGTGTCGTCACCACTGAGGACCTCGGTCTGGAACGACACCGGCCCACCAGGTCCGGAGCGGCGCAGCCCGCAGCAGTGCCATGGTCGCCGGATCGAACGGCCGCGGTCCTCACCGAGTTCACGGGAATGGACCTCATGCTGAACCGACGTGGATTGGTGGGCGCGGGTGCCGCGCTCACGGCCGGAACGGTCATCGCCGATTCGTTGAAGGGCTGGCTCGGGGGGGACGCGGTCGCGTACGCGGCCTCGGTCCCCGGGCCGCGCCAGGTGATCACCCAGGGCGGGGCGCGCCCCGCGGTGGACGTGTACGACGCGGGCCCGGTCGGG
Source organism: Kitasatospora sp. NPDC091276 (assembly GCF_040684355.1). NCBI lineage: Bacteria > Bacillati > Actinomycetota > Actinomycetes > Kitasatosporales > Streptomycetaceae > Kitasatospora > Kitasatospora sp. NPDC091276. Next base: position 47,662 of record NZ_JBFBFU010000036.1, read on the forward strand.
CTCGACGAGGTGGAGTCGCTGGAGCGCTCGGTCCAGGTGTTCCGCGCCTGGGACGCGGCGCGCGGCGGCGGGCTCCAGCGCAAGGCGGTGGTCGGTCAACTGAACGAGGTGGGAGGCCTGCTGACGCACCGGCACGCTCCGGCGGTGGAGCAGCGGCTGTGGCTGGTCGCGGCCAACCTGGCGGTGCTGGCGGGCTGGATGTCGCACGACGTGGGCCTGGAGCCCACCGCCCAGCGGTACTTCATGATCGCGGCGGAGTCGGCCAAGGAGGCCGGCGACCGGCCGCGGGCCGGCGAGGCGATCTCCCGGGCCGCACGGCAGATGGTCCACCTGGGCCGGGCCGACGACGCGATCGACCTGATGTCGGCGGCCAAGGCGGCCGGCGGCCGGGTGCTGCCGAGAACGCGCGCGATGCTGAACACCGTCGAGGCCTGGGCGCACGCCTCGATCGGGCACTCCCAGGACACCTGGCGGCTGCTCGGCGAGGCCGAGGACCTGTTCGCCGAGGGCGCGCCGGAGCCGCCGCCGTCCTGGATGCAGGTGTTCGACGAGGCCGAACTGCGCGGCATGCAGGCGCTGGTGCTGCGCACGCTGGCGGAGCACGACCCCTCGGCGGCGGCGCAGGCGCAGCGGCACGCGGAGCGGGTGATCACCCTGCGGGAGGGCACCGGGCAGCTGCGCTCGGCGCTGTTCGACCGGATCACCCTGGCCTCGGTGCACTGGCTGAGCGGCGAGCCGGACGCGGCGGAGTTCCAGGCCAAGATGGTGATGAACCTGATCGGCCAGAACTCCTCGCACCGGACCTGGGACCGGTTGCGCGAGATGTACCGGTTGACCGCGCGCTACCGGGGCCTGCCGGTGGTGGACGAGCTGCGGGCCGAGCTGGGGCGGGAGTTGCGGGCGGCGGACGCGAAGAAGCGGCCGAAGCGGTCCTGAGGCCCGGAGGCCCGTAGGCCCGGAGGCCCGGAGGCCCGGAGGCCTGAGCCTTGGGTGTCCTGAGCCTTGGGGGTCCCGAGGCCCGGAGGTTCTGAGGCCCGGAGGTTCTGAGGCCCCGGCGGGCCCCGGTCAGTTCGGGGGTGCCGGCCGCAGCAGCATGCGCAGGGCGGTGACGGTGCCGTCCGTGCCGAGGACGGGCTCGCCCGCGCACTCGACGCTGGCGTGCGGGGCGCCGTCGCGGCGGATCCGCAGGGTGCCGGCGGAGGTGCGGCCGTGGACCAGGGCGTCGGTCATCATCCGGCGCAGCACGGGCCGGTCGGCCTCGGGGAGGCGGTCGGGCAGCCGGTCGAGGCTGAGCGGGCCGTTGCCCGGGTCGCAGCCGAGGAGCTGGTAGGTGTCCGCGTTCCAGTGGACGCGGTCGGTGAGGAGGTCCCATTCGGCTGAGCCGATGAGGTGGTCGCGGACGCCGCCGGCGTCGGGTCCGTCGCCGAGGTCGGGGTTCTTGGACGGCTCCTGCGCCGTGCCGTCCACTCTGCCGTCCGTTCCGCTGTCGGCGTCGCCGCTCGGCTCGCCGCGCGCGCCGTCGTCCGTCGCGCTCGCCGGGGCGCCGTCCACCGTGGCGGTGTCCGGCGGGCGGGCGGCGCCTGTGGGCATCTTCATGGCGGGTCCATCGCTCGGGGGTGGCCCGCCGCGTGCGGGCCGTCGGTGGTGAGAAGACTGTGGCACAGCGCCCTCGCCCCTGCGGGCGATTTGGACATAACGCAGGCAAAATTCCCCTGGCATATGCCACTGTGGCAGCAGCCGTAGTCGCCCTGTGTGCGGAAGGGGGCGCGAGGCGGTAACCTTCGGTGATTCCGGCGCCCGGGCGCCCACCGCAGTACCGACCAGAGACCCCGGCGACGGAAATCCCGTTGCCACTACGACCGCCGCAACGGATGCTGACCTCATGTTCGAGCCAGTGATAGCACCCAGTGCCAGCCTCCTCGGCCTCCTGCAGCGAGGCCGCGGTGACGGGCAGCTCCACGCGCTGGCCGCCGACCGTACCGAGGCCATCGCCGCGCTGGAGGAGTGCGTCACCAGGGATCCGCGAGCCGACTGGCAGGTCGAGAGCCGCTCCCTCTACTACGCCCGCCTCTACATGGAGCTGGAAGCGCCCCTCGACGGCATCGAGGACCACCTCCACTCCGCCGAGGACCTCGTCAGCGACGACGAGAACCGCACCGGCCTCGCCCTCTCCGTCCTGGGCCACCTCGCCGCGTACGGCCGGCGCGACGCGCTGCTGATGCTGCGCGAGTACACCGCCACCGGTGCCAACTGGGCCTGGGCCCTCGACGAGCTCGCCCTGCGCGACGACGACCGCGGCCTGCTGCTGCTCGGCACCGCCGTCCTGGACCGCTTCGCCCCGGGCCCCGAGGGCGACGCCGAGCTGCGCGAGTTCATCCGCAACGCCTACGAGCCCCGGCCCTGGCGGCTGTGGGCGGCCTACCACCCGAGAGTGGCGGCGGCCAGCGAGCAGTCACCCTTCGACCTCTGGCAGCGCCAGCTCAACCGCGGCGGCGTCACCCCGGGCTGGTCCACCGCCGACGTCCTGGCCTGGGCCGACCAGGGGAGCCTGGGCGCCCTCGGGGCCGGCGCCTTCCTGGGCGGAGCCGACAGCCGGCCCGAGCCCGCGCCCGACGCCGCCGATCCGGCCGCGCCCGACGCCGTGGACCGCCGGGCCGCCGCCGCCGCCCGCTGCCTGACCGCCGTCGTCCGGCCCGAGGACCGCCCCGCCGTGCTGGAAGCCGCCCGCGGCGGCCTGCCCGGCGCCCGCCGGGCGGCACTGCGCTACCTGGTCGACCAGCGGGACCCGGCCGCCGTCGAGCTGATCGAGGCCGCCGCCGTCGACGTCGACGACCGGATCGTGCGCGCGGCCCTGGAACTGGTCGGCCGGATGCGCGGCCCCGAGGTCCTGGCGCAGGCCCGCCGCTGGGCCGACCCGGCCACCGGGGGCGCGGACAGCGCGCTCGGCGAGGCCGCCGTCAAACTGCTCGCCGACGCCGGGGAGCCGGCCGACGCGCCGTTCGTCGTCGACGGCCTGCGCCGCTGGGTATCCGTCCGCGGGGTCAGCGGTACCGGGCTCGGCTCGCTGGTCGACGGTGCGGGGCGGCTGGTCGCCGCCGACGCCGTCCCCGTGCTGCGCCACATCTACGGGGAGGCCGCCTCCTCCGAACTGCGCGGTCGTGCCGCCCGGGCGCTCGCCGTGACCGATGTGCACTTCCCCGAGGGCCCCGCTGTCGAGTGCCTCTGGGACTGCGAGGAGTCCACGCGGGAGCTCGCCGCGCGCCATGTCGCCACCACGGGTGACGCGCGCGTGCTGGAGCGCCTGCGCCGGCTCGCCGCCGATCCGGCCGAGGAGGCCGAGGTCCACGCCGCCGTCCGCGGCCGGCTGACCGCCGCCCGGGAGTTCGGGCGGTAGGTCCCGGTAGTCCGGTGGCTGCCTCCCCGCTTCTGGCGAACGACGGGCCGGGACACCCCCTCGGGTGTCCCGGCCCACTGCTGTTCCGGGGGCGTGCTGGAACGCGGTCCTGGTGGAACGCGGTTCTACTTCACGACGCCCGCGTCCGGGGCCAGCACGCCGCCGGCCACCAGTCCGATGATCAGGACGCCGAGCAGCACCCGGTAGACCACGAACGGCAGAAAGCTGTGGTGCGAGATGTACTTGAGGAACCAGGCGATCGCCGCATAGCCGACCGCGAAGGCGATCGCGGTGGCCAGGATGGTCGGCCCCCACGCCGGTGCCGGGCCCTCGCCGATCTTGAACAGCTCCAGCGCCCCCGAGGCGAGCACCGCCGGGATCGCCAGCAGGAAGGAGTAGCGGGCCGCCGCCTCCCGGCTGTAGCCGAGCAGCAGGCCCGCGCTGATCGTGCCGCCGGAGCGGGACACCCCCGGGATCAGTGCGAGCGCCTGGGCGAGGCCGTAGACGCCCGCGTGCGGCAGGGTGAGGTCGGTGATCGGCCGGGCGTGCCGGACCGCGCGGGTGCGGTCGGCGAAGGCCAGCAGCAGGCCGAAGACGATCAGCGTGGTGCCGATGATCCGCAGATCGCGCAGGTGGGTCTCGATGGTGTCCTGGAACAGCTTGCCGAGGATGCCGATCGGCAGCGTGCCGATGATCACGAACCAGCCCATCCGGGCGTCCGGGTCCGAGCGCAGCGCCGGGCGGAACAGTGACAGCGTCCAGGTCCGCACGATCGAGACGATGTCCCGGCGGAAGTAGATCAGCACCGCGGTCTCGGTGCCGAGCTGGGTCACGGCGGTGAAGGCCGCACCCGGGTCGTCCCAGCCCAGCAGGGCGGAGAAGACCCGCAGGTGGGCACTGGAGGAGACGGGCAGGAACTCGGTGAGTCCCTGGATCAGGCCGAGGACGGCCCCGTGGAACCAGTCGATCACCAGAGACCCACCGGGGGTATCCGTTGGTCGTCGTACATGTGCGGTCCTCGCAGGTCGGAGCGGGCGTGCGGGCAGGCGGGCAGGCCGCGACCCGCACGGCCCTCGGGCCGCGCACGGGCGGGCGCGCGGCCGATGGTACGGGGTGAAGATGACTATTCTTTGTTCACCTTTTGACCCGGCTTTGCCCGCCGGCGCTTCCATGCCCCGCCGACTCGTCCGCCTGCCCTTCCACCTGCCCTTCCACCTGCCCTTTCGCCTGCCCTTCCGCCGCTCAGCCGGCGGGTCGGACGCGGACCCAGGTGCGGTCCTCCGTCAGGTAGCTCTCGACCGTCAGACCGGCGTCCGCCAGCGCCCGGTCGAACGCGGCGGTGGTGAGCGGCCGGGAGCGGAAGGTGTGCGTCCAGCGGCCGTCCGGGAACTCGTACTCGGCGTGGACGGAGTTCACGCCGTCCCCTACCGGCGTCGAGGAGACGATGCGCGACACGCCGTCGGTGCCGAGCCTGCCCTCGCGCGGCACGTTGAGGTGCCAGTCCTCGCCCTCCCGCTGCATCAGCACGCAGCCGTCCGCGGCGACGTGGCGGCGGCAGGTCTCCAGCAGGCCCTGGCGGACCGCCTCGTCGCCCGCGTGGATCAGGAAGGAGGCGAGCAGGACGACGTCGAAGCGCTCGCCGAGGTTCAGCCGCTCGATCGGGCTGCGCACGGTGCGGATGCCCGCGCCCACCCTGGCCAGCATCTCGGCGGACTCGTCCACCGCCGTCACGGTGAAGCCGCGGTCGGTCAGCGGGTGCGTCATCCGGCCGACGCCGCAGCCCAGTTCGAGGATGGTGGCGCCGGCCGGCACCGCGGCCTCGATCACGTCCGGGGCGTCGCCGACGGGGAGCCGGGCCCAGAGCTCGACGGCGCAGCCGTCCGGGGTGATCGCGCCCGGGCCCGTTCCGTCGTGCCCCTCGCGTCGTACGTTGCCGGTGTGCGTGTCGTTACCCATGGGCGTCATCGGAACACGGGCAGGGCGGGGAGGGAAGGCGCCGCAGCGGGTTTTCCGTCAGTCCGTCAGTCCGTCAGCCCGTGAGTCTCGTTGGCCCGTGGGTCCGTCAGGCCGTCGGTACGTCCTCCAGTTCGGTCAGGGTCGAGTGCAGCCAGGCGAGTTCGGCCTCGCTGGTGGCGCGGGCGATCAGCAGCAGGCCGCGGCGGAACGGGTCGGCGAACTCCTCGGCGCCGACCGGGCGGTCGCCGTCGTAGAAGAAGCTCGCCGGCTCGGAGAGGAAGGCCAGGCGGCGGCGGAGCACGGCGGCCTGGGCGGAGGGGTCGGCGAGGTGGCGCAGGAAGGCGAGCAGGGTGAACCAGCGGTTCTCGTCGCTGATGTCCAGCGGCTCGGGCGCGCGCAGCTGGTCGAGCAGTGCGGTGCGGCCGGCCGCGGTGAGGTGGAGGGTGTGCCGGGGTGCGGCGGCGCTGCCGGGCTCGGTCTCGCGGACCAGCAGGCCGTCGGCCTCCAGGCGCTTGATCGCCGGGTAGAGCGTGCCGTCGCTGATCGGGCGGACGTGCCCGGTGAGTGCGGCGAGGTGGCGGCGCAGCTGGTAGCCGTGCAGCGGGCGGTCGTAGAGGAATCCGAGGATCGCGAGCTTCAGCATGGGGCCACTCTCGCAGATTCGTCCCTCGAAGCCTCGGTATATCGGTTCCGTGATACCTCGATGCCGAGGTATGGTCTGGGCGTTCCCAGCCCCTGATGTCCCAGCCCCCGCTGGAGGAGGAGTCCCCGTGCTGCGCCACGCCCCCGTCACCCCGAACGGCGACCGGATCCGATGGGTCGAGCTGCCTGGAGTCGAGCCCGCCCGGCTCTACCTGCACGGCCTCGGCGCCAGCTCGCCCGCCTACTTCGCGGCCGCTGCCGCCCACCCGGGGCTCGCCGGGCGCCGCTCGCTGCTGCTCGACCTGCTCGGCTTCGGCCTCAGCGACCGACCCGCCGACTTCGGATACACCCTGGAGGGGCACGCCGACGCCGTCGCCGAGGCCCTGGCGGAGGCCGGGCTCGCCGGAGTCGAGGTGATCGGCCACAGCATGGGCGGCGCGATCGCCGTCGTCCTCGCCCACCGGCATCCGGCGTTGGTCTCCCGGCTCGTCCTGGTCGACGCCAACCTGGACCCGGTCACCCCCGGCCGCGGCCCCGGCAGCAGCGGTATCGCGAGCTTCACCGAGGAGGAGTTCCTGGCCGGCGGCCGGGACGAGGTCGCCACGTGGGTCGGCCCGTCCTGGTGGTCCACGATGCGCCTCGCCGGGCCCGAGGCGCTGTACCGCAGTGCCGTGCACCTGGCCCGGGCGACGGTGCCGACGATGCGCGAACTGCTGCTCGGCCTCGACCTCCCGCGCACCTTCCTGTACCCGGAGGCGGGCGGCGAGCCGCGCGGCGCCGACCAACTCCGGGAGGCGGGCGTCCGGTTGGCGGCCGTCCCGGACTGCGGGCACAACATCATGCTCGACAACCTCGACGGCTTCGTTTCGGCGGCCGGCCTCGAACCTCGACCGTAGGCTGGGGGAGCCGGAGAGGAGCCCGCACAATGCCCTTTGAAGTCCCGCCTGTTGAGGTCCCGCCCGGGCTGGCCGCGTCGCTGGAGCAGTCCCTCGGCCCGGACGGTCGCGCCTGGGTGGCCCGACTCCCCGCTCTGGCAGACGAGTTGCTCGACCACTGGGAGCTGCGCCTGGACGGCCCGCCCGCGCACGGCATTCACGCGCTGGTGCTGCCCGTGCGGCGCGCCGACGGCACGCCCGCGGCGCTCAAGCTCCAGCCGGTGGACGAGGAGACGGAGGGCGAGCCGGTCGCCCTCCGGGCCTGGGACGGGCGAGGGGCCGTTCGACTCCTCGACCACGAACCGGCCTCGGGCTCGATGCTGCTGGAACGCCTCGACCCGGGGCGTTCGCTGCTGGATGTCGCGGACGACCGGGGGGCGCTGCACGTTATCGCAGGCCTGCTCAGGGAATTGACTGGACCTCAGGTCGAAGTCCCGGACCTGCGCCGGCTGGCGGACCTCGCCGACGGTCTGCTCGCGCGGGCCCCGGTAGCGGCCGCGGCCCTCGCCGACCCGGCCGAGCGGCGCTTGCTCGCCGACTGCGCCGCGGCCCTGCGCGAGGTCCGCACCGAGCCCGGCGACCGGCTGCTCCACTGGGACCTGCACTACGGCAACGTCCTCGCCCCGCCCGAAAGCGGCGGCCGCGCCCCCTGGCTCGCCATCGACCCCAAACCGCTCGTCGGGCACCCCGGCTTCGAACTCCTTCCGGCGCTGCGCAACCGCTGGGCCGACGTCCTGGCCACCGGCGACGTCGCCCGGGCGCTGCGGTGGCGGTTCGACGTCCTGGTGGAGGCACTGGAACTGGACCGCGAGGCGGCGCTCGCCTGGACGCTCGCCCGGGTGCTGCAGAACGCCGTATGGGCGGCGGAGGACGGGGAGTCGGCGCTCGACCCGGGGCAGCGGGCGGTGGCGGAACTGCTGTCGGGGCGTTGAGCGGAGCGCACGCAGCGAGCGGAAAACAGCGAGCGGAAAACAGCGACCGGCAAACAATGACCGGCAAACAATGACCGGCAAACAACGAAGGCAAGGAGGTCGTCGACTCTCCTTGCCACTCTCAAGGTATAGCGCGCCGGGGGGCTTGCCGCAAGGCCCCGGTCGTGCCGCAGAATGACCGGCCGAAGCCGGGATCTGCGGGCATACCTGGGGGTTTGTGATGATTGACGTGATCGTGGTCGGTGCCGGGCCGACCGGGTTGATGCTGGCCGGCGAGTTGCGGTTGCACGGCGTGCAGGTGCTCGTGCTGGAGAAGGAGACGGTGCCGCCCCTGCCGGCCCGGGCGCGCGGACTGCACGCGCGCAGTCTTGAGGTGATGGACCAGCGCGGGCTGCTGGAGCGGTTCCTCCCGCTCGGCCGGAAGTTCGCGGTCGGCGGCTTCTTCGCCGGCATCGGCAAGGAGTGGCCGGAGCGGCTGGACACCACCCAGGCGTACGTCCTGGCCATCCCGCAGGCGGTCACCGAGCGGCTGCTGACCGAGCACGCCACCGAACTCGGCGCCGAGCTCCGGCGCGGCTGCGAACTGGTCGGGCTGAGCCAGGACGAGGACGGGGTGAGCGCCGAACTGGCCGACGGCACACGGCTGCGCTCGCGCTACCTCGTCGGCTGCGACGGAGGCCGCAGTACGGTGCGCAAGCTGCTCGGCGTCGGCTTCCCCGGCGAGCCCTCCAGGGTGGAGACGCTGCTGGGCGACATGGAGCTGGCCGAGGAGCCGGAGACGATCGCCGCCGTCATCGCGGAGGTCCGCAAGACCCAGCTGCGGTTCGGCGCCGTTCGCGAGGGGGATGGGGGGTACCGCGTCATCGTGCCCGCCGAGGGGGTGGCCGAGGACCGGACGGCCGCTCCGACCTTCGAGGAGTTCAAGCAGCAGCTGCGGGCCGTCGCGGGCACCGACTTCGGGGCGCACTCACCGCGCTGGCTGTCGCGCTTCGGCGACGCCACCCGGCTGGCCGAGCGCTACCGGGTCGGCCGGGTGCTGCTGGCCGGCGACGCGGCGCACATCCACCCGCCGACCGGCGGGCAGGGGCTCAACCTCGGTGTCCAGGACGCGTTCAACCTCGGCTGGAAGCTGGCCGCCGAGGTCGATGGCTGGGCGCCGGAGGGGCTGCTGGACAGCTACCACGCGGAACGGCACCCGGTGGCCGCCGACGTGCTGGACAACACCCGCGCGCAGATCCACCTGATGTCCCTGGAACCCGGAGCCCAGGCGGTGCGCCGGCTGCTGGCGGAACTGACGGAATTCGAGGAGGTGAACCGGTACCTGATCGAGAAGATCATCGCGATCGGGGTCCGCTACGACCTCGGCGAAGGGCATGAACTGCTCGGCCGCCGGCTGCGCGACGTGGAGCTGAAGCGCGGCCGGCTCTACGGGCTGATGCACGGCGGCCGCGGGCTGCTGCTCGACCAGACCGGCGGGCTCTCGGTGGCGGGCTGGGCGGACCGGGTCGACCATGTCGTCGACGTCAGCGACGAGTTGGACGTGCCCGCGGTGCTGCTGCGCCCGGACGGCCACGTGGCGTGGGTCGGCGAGGACCAGCAGGGCCTGCGCGGCCACCTGTCCAGGTGGTTCGGCGCCCCCGCCGCCTGAGTGCACCGCCGCGGCCTCGGCGGCGTGCGAACAGCCGTCGCGCCGGGAGCGCCGGGAGCGCCGGGAGGCGTGCGGGCGGACGCTCAGCGCTCCCGCAGCGGCACGAAGCGCACCGGCGTGCCCGGGCGTGCCTGGGCGGCCGCCGCGAGGTCGGCGGCGGGGACGACGCCGATCACCGGGTAGCCGCCGGTGGTCGGGTGGTCGGCCAGGAAGACCACCGGCCGCCCGTCCGGCGGGATCTGCACCGCGCCCAACACCATGCCCTCACTGGGTAGTTCACCCGCCCGGGCGCGGGTGACCGGCGGGCCCTCGGTGCGCAGTCCGATCCGGTTGCCGGCCGGGGAGACCAGGTACCCGTCGCGGGCCAGCCGGGTCAGCGCCGAAGGCTCGAACCAGTCCGCGTGCGGGCCCAGCCGCAGCCGCAGCACCAGTTCGGCCGGGGGAGCGGGCAGCGGCACCAGGTCGGGCCGGGGGCGGTCGGGCGGAGGCGGGCCGACCGGAAGCCGGTCGCCGGCGGCGAGCGGGGCCGGTCCGAGCCCGGAGAGCAGGTCCGTCGAGCGGCTGCCCAGGACCGGCGGGACGGCGATCGCGCCCGCGACCGCCAGGTAGCCGCGCACCCCGGCGGTCGCCGCCCCCACCTCCAGCACCGCCCCGGCCGGCACCGCGACCGGCGCACCCCACGCGGCCGCCCGCCCGTCCACCCGGACGGGCGAGGGTGCTCCGGTGACGGCCACGACCACCGGCCCGAGAGCGCGCAGGGCGACCCCGCCGAGCGTGGTCTCCAGTCCGGCGGAGCCCGGCTCGTTGCCGACGAGCCGGTTCGCGGCCCGCAGCGCGGGCTCGTCCAGCGCCCCGGCCCTGGGCACTCCGAGGTGGGCGACGCCGCGCCGTCCGAGGTCCTGGACGGTGGTCAACGGTCCGGGCCGCACCACCAGCAAACCGCTCAACGCCCCCACCCCGTCCGCCCCGTCCCTCGCCGCCCCGTCCCCCGCCGTCCGGGGCCCGCGCGCCGCCCGTCGTGGGCCCGCACCCCCGCTACGCCCGTTCCGCCGTGAACCGCACCCGCACCCCGGGCGCCAGGAGCGCCGCCGGCTCGCGCCCGGTGTCCCAGAGCACGAGCCCGGTGCGCCCGATCAGCTGCCAGCCGCCGGGGGAGGAGCCCGGGTAGACGCCGGTGTACGGGCCGGCCAGGGCGACCGAACCGACCGGGACGCTGCTGCGCGGGGTGGCCCGGCGCGGGACCTCGTAGCGGGGCGGCAGCCCGGTCAGGTAGCCGAAGCCGGGCGCGAACCCGCAGAAGGCGACCACGTACTCGGGCCCGGTGTGGATCCGTACGGCGGCCTCCTCGGACACCCCCCACAGTGCGGCGACCTCGGCGAGGTCGGCGCCGTCGTACACCGTCGGCACCTCCACCAGCGGCCCGGTCGCCGCCGCGGCCGCCGACGGACGGGCCGTGCGCAGCAGGGCCGCCAGCGCGTCGACGTCCGCGACGCCGTCCAGCAGTACCGTGCGCGCGGCCGGCACGATCTCCTCGACCGCGCCGAGCGCCCCGCTCTCCTGCCGCTCGCGCAGCCATCCGTACAGCGCGGCGACCTGCGCCGTGTCGTCGAGTTCGACCAGCAGTGCCCGCTCGCCGACCCGCCGGACGGCGGCGGGCGTCACGTGAACGCCTCCACCCGGACCCCGGCGGAGGCGAGGGCGCCGCGGATCCGCCAGGCGAGCTGGGCGGCGCCGGGGGTGTCGCCGTGGACGCACAGGGAGCGGGCCTCGACGGCGATCCGTTCGCCGCCGACGGCCTCCACCGAGGCGTCCCGGGCGATGCCGACGGCGCGGGTGATCACCGATTCGGGGTCGTGCACCACGGCGTCCGGGTCGCGGCGCGGGACGAGGGTGCCGGCCCAGGTGTACGCGCGGTCGGCGAAGGCCTCGGCGACGACCGCGAGGCCGACGCCCTCGGCGACGGCGAGCAGCCGGGAGCCGGGCAGTCCGAGCACCGGCAGCGGTCCGTCGCAGACCGCCCCGGCCCGCAGCACGCCGGCCACCACGGCCTCGGCCTGTTCGGAGTCGGTGACCACCCGGTTGTAGAGGGCGCCGTGCGGTTTGACGTAGGAGACCCGGGAGCCGGCCGCGCGGGCGAAGACCTGGAGGGCGCCGATCTGGTACGCGATCTCGTCGGCGAGCTCCTCCGGGGGGACGTCCATGGCCCGGCGGCCGAAGCCGGCCAGGTCACGGTAGGAGACCTGGGCGCCGATCCGGACGCCGCGTTCGGCGGCCAGCGCGCAGACCCGGCGCATCGTCGACGGATCTCCCGCGTGGAAGCCGCAGGCGACGTTGGCACTGGTCACCACGGACAGCAGGGCTTCGTCGTCGGTCAGCGTCCAGCGTCCGAACCCCTCACCGAGGTCCGCATTGAGATCGATCACCGCATCGGCCACGCCCGTCCGCCTTCCAGCAGCTGTTGAGCCAGATGGTAGGGCCTGCGGATGAAGGCCGTTGCCCGTGACCCGGGCCCGGGGGGCCCACCGGCGTGCGACCCCTGGTCACACGCCCTGGGGCGGCGCCGGGCGGCTCCGGCTCAGCTCGCGGCCACCGGCCCCTGGAAGGAACGTTCCAGCGGGCGCAGCGCCCGCAGCACGATCAGCAGCGGGACGACGCCGACGATTCCGAACGACATGTCGATGAATCGCCAGCTCAGGGGAATCCCCCGCAGCGGTCCGCAGACCAGGGCCAGGGGGATGACGGCGCCGCAGGCGAGCACCGCCCAGCGGATCACCCAGATGTTGCGGACCGGGTCCTTGATCGGGCCCCAGAAGGCGGCGGCGATCACCAGGTGGGCGAAGGCGAGCCAGTCGGTGCCGTAGGCCAGGAAGGGGTAGCGGTCATTGGTCTCCGCGACGCCGGTGCGGACGCGTTCGATCCAGTCCAGTGCGGCCGGGAAGCGGTCGGCCAGCGGCGCGGCCGGCCCGGTCGCGAGGTCGGCCAGCCAGCGGGTCTCGGTCTCCAGCGGGAAGGCCGTCAGGCCGCTCAGCACCAGGCAGACCACGAAGATCCAGAGCCAGCGCCGGACTCTGCGCAGTACCGCCGCGGGACCGGTGCCCGGATTGGTGTCCATGGTGCGAACCTCCATGCCGAAGAGCAGGCGGGGCCTTGTCCCGTCTGTACGGAACCGACTCTAGACCCTGCTTTTGAACGCGTTCAACTTGCCCCTGGCGTGCGGGCACGCCCCGGACGCCGGGCGGGCGCGCACCCCCGGACGCCGGGCCGGCGCGCCCCCGGACACGCCGATGCCCGGGTGCCGGAGCACCCGGGCATCGGAACCGCCGGGACCGCGCGGTGTACGTCGGGACTACGCGGTGTACGTGAAGGTCACCGGGGCACTGGTGCCGCCCGCCGTGGTCACCGTGACGTCCACCGGGCCGGGGCCCGCCGCCGCCGGGGAGGTGGCCGAGCAGAAGGACGGGCCGCAGGAGACGTGCGCGGCCGGCACCCCGCCGAACGCGACCGTCCCGTACGTCAGGTTGGTGCCCTGGAGGTACACCTGGGTGCCGCCGGCGGCCGGGCCGCCGGCGTTGGTCAGATTGCCGACCGCCGGCGCGGGCGGCGGCGGGGGCGGGGCGCCCGTGTAGTCGAAGGCGGCCGGCGCCGCGACCGTGCCGCCGGGGGTCACCACGGAGACGGGTGCGCTGCCCGAGCCGCCGGGCGTGGTCACCGTGCAGGCGGTGTCGGTGCAGGTGCCGGCCGCCGGGACGCCGCCGACCAGCACCATGCCGTGCGCCAGGTTGCCGCCGCTGACGGTCACCGCGGTGCCGCCCGCGCCCGGGCCGGTGGTGGTGTCGAGGCCGTCGACCGTGGGCGGCGCCTGGACGACCGGCGCCGGGGTGGTCCCGTCGACCGACAGGGCCGTCACGTGGCCGGTCGGGTCGGTGTCGTTCGGATTGGACACGGTCACGACGATCTGGCCGGTCAGCTGCCGGGTGTAGTCGCGGCCCACGTTCAGCTTCATGAACTCGTAGCGCCCGGGCCTGCGGGTGCCGATGAGGACGGCGTCCAGGTGGCGCCCGTCGGGCGAGACGGACTCGGTGAAGGTGTAGTCGTACGGGGTGGAGAAGAACATGCCGAGCTCGGTGGTGAGCCCGGGCGGCAGGTCGACGGTGATGTGGGTCGGCCCGGTGAGGTCCTGGGTGCCGGCGGAGGTCCAGCCGACCGAGAGCTTGCCCGGTCCGGGAGGGGTGGTGCCCGGCAGGAAGCCGTTCAGGGCCGCGGTCACGTGCTGCCCCTGAACGGCGGGGGCGTCGGCGGGGGCGGCTGACGAGGCAGCGGCACCGGTGGCGAGGGTGGTCACGGACAGCGCGGCGGCGAAGCCTGCTTTGACCAGTCGAGTGATCATAGGCCGATCATCACGGTAGCGACGCGCCACCTTCACGGGTTTGCCGAATATCGGTTCGGATTTGGCGGAATCCCGTCGAAATCCCGTTCTGAATTCACCCCCGACACGCCCTCCGGCCTGCCGCGCAGCCCGCCCACAAGGCCCGTTTCGGTCGATGTCGGTGCGAACCTCTAATCTTGTCCACCGTGACCGCCATCGCTGACCCGCCCACCCTGCCCGGCCCCCGGCCGCCCGCCGGGTCCGTCGCGGCGAGGCCCGCGCCCGGCCCCGCCGCCGACGAGGGCCTGGCCCGCCGGCTCAAGGCGCTGGCCTGCACCGCCCCCCTGCACGACCTGGACAACCGCAAGGTCAACCTGGCGGGCGAGTACGGCGGCTACGCGATGGCCGAGGTCGGTCTCGCCGCGATCGACCTGGTCACCCTGCACATGGACTTCGACACCGGCGCCGACCGCGACATAGTGCTCGCCCGCCTGCTGCCCCGGGTCGCCGCCCAGGCCGCCGACCGCCCCGCCGCCGAGCACGAGCGGGTCGCCCGCTGGGTGCTGGAGTCGCTGATCAACGTCGGCAGCGTCGACCGGGGCTTCCGCGCCGTCTACGGCACCTTCGGCGCGGACGGCGCGTACGTCCGGCGCGACTACGACTTCAAGCTGATCGAAGAGGTCCCCGGCCCCGACGGCGGCGTCTACCTGCGCACCACCGACGAGGCGGTCAACGTCCTGGTCGGCGCGCTCGACACCGACGTCACCTCGGCCCAGATCGCCGCCGAGGTCAAGCTGGAGGTGCTGATCCGCCGCGGCCGCCTGGCCGACGCCCAGCTCGCCGCCGAGCAGGCCCGCTACCGCACCGTCCAGTACGCCGAGACGCTGCGCCGCGCCCTCGACGCGACCCGGCGCAACGTCCGCGCCGTCGACTGGATGCGCGCCATCCCCGACCTCATCGACGAGGCGCTGGACCACATCGCCGACCGCTACCGGCACGAGAACGCGATTCTCACCAACATCCGCAAGGCCCGCGACGAGGCCGAGCCCCACACCCCCGAAGGGGCCGAGCACAAGCGCCGCGCCGCCGAGCTGCTCGACATCGTCAAGGACTGCATCCGCCGGCACACGAAGCTGCAGACCCGCCTGCTGGAGGCCGGCCCGCTGTTCCGCGCCGAGCAGGACCGGCAGGCCTTCGCCACCCCCGGCGCCCGCAGCGGCATCGACCTCTACGGCCAGCTGCTCGCCCCCGTGCTGCGGCTGCCGGTCGAGCAGGCCGTCGGCCCCACCGGTGCCTTCTTCGCCCGCGGCGCCGGCCTGCGCACCCCCGTCTCCGTCCGGATCGCCGACCTGGTCGACCTGCTGCTCACCCCGCCGGTCGAGCGCGAGCACCTCGGCGCCGAACTGCCCGACCCGGACCTGGTCGCCACCCCGGACGACAGCCGCTTCTCCGAAGCCCAGCTGGAGGCCGCGCTGCTCCTGCTCGACCTGCCCGCCGACGCCCCCCGCCGGCTCTCCGGCCTGCTCGCCGAGGCCCGCGAGCAGGACCCGGAGCTGCCGTACCTCGTCGCCCTGCTGGCCGTCCACGCGGCCAGCCCGCCGGTCGGCACCGCCTACCGGCAGGGCGAGGAGCGGCTGCTGTTCGCCGTGGACGACGGCACCCCGCTGCGCGACCCGCAGTTCGGCGGCGCCGACCTGATCGTCGGCAGCGCCCTGCTCGACGCGGCCGGCATGGCCGCCGACCGCAAGGACGCCGGCTGACCAGGCCGCCGCCTTGACGCACCACCAGATCGCCCGTACCAGCAACAGCCCCGAGGAGCACCGCCCGTGACGACCCACCACGACGCGTCCTGGGCGGCCGAGACCGAACCCGCGGCCCCCGCCCCGATCACCCCCGGCGACGTCGCCGACGCAGCCCGGCTGGTCTCCTTCGGCCTCCAGGCCAAGCTGCTCCCCGCCCGCGACGCCGAGTACGCCGAACTCGTCCGCCGCCACCGCGAGGACCCGCCGTTCGCCCGGCTCGCCGACGCCGTCGCCACCGGCATGGGCCTGGTCGTCCTGGAGGTCTCGCCGCGCGCCGGCATGGCCGTCGCCGCCGCCGAGGACTCGCTGTTCGCCGTCCGGATGGGCGACTACTCGCGCCGCGCCGCCACCGAGTCCACCGACCGCTTCCTGCACGGCCTGGCCCACCTCGCCGTCGCCGCGATGGCCTTCCCCCGGCCCGAGGACCTCGCCGACGACGGCTACCTCGGCCGGATCACCGTCAACGGCGTCGACGCCTTCGTCCGCCAGGCCTGCCGCCGCCTGGAGGAGCAGGCCGCGACCGAGGGCGACAACACCGACCCGCAGTCCGACGCCCCCGGCCTGGAGGCCGCCTGGCGGGTGTGGGCCCGGCGCACCGCCACCGGCGCCACCAAGGACGCCCGCCGGCTCTCCGGCTCCACCATCGGCATCGTCGCCAAGGCCGTGCTGTTCCTGGTCGACTCCGGCTTCCTGCAGAAGGTCTCCGACGACGCCGGCGGCACCTACCGCACCACCGCCCGCTACCAGCTCCAGGTCCGCGACCTGGCCGGCAGCGCGGCCATGGCCGAACTGCTCGACCTCGGCATCGTCCCGGTCTCCGACGGCACCGCCAGCCTGCTGCCGCCGGACACCGGCGACGAACTGGTGGCCGACGCAGGCCTGCCGTTCCACTCGCTCTGAGCCCGAGTCCCGACCACCCCCCAGCCACGGAGAACCGCCGCACATGTACGAGCTCAACCGGGTCCGCCTCTACTCGATCGGACCGGCCGGCGCCCGCTACGCCGACACGGTGCTCGACCTGCGCGGCGTCGGCGAGCCCGTCGCCGACCCGGCCCCGCAGCAGATCGGCCTGTTCGGCGAGGACGCCGAGGGCCCGGTCCGCCGCCCCGCCCCGGCCGGCGTGCTCTTCCTGGAGAACGGCGGCGGCAAGTCCGTCCTGCTCAAGCTGATCTTCTCGGTGATGCTCCCCGGCCACCGCAACACCCTCGGCGGCGCCAGCTCCGGCGTGCTGCGCAAGTTCCTGCTCGCCGACGACTGCGGCCACGTCGCGCTGGAGTGGCAGCACACCGTCACCGGCGAGCTGATCGTGGTCGGCAAGGTCAGCGAGTGGCGCGGCCGCCAGGTCTCCTCCGACCCGCGCAAGTTCGCCGAGACCTGGTACTCCTTCCGCCCCGGCCCCGGCCTCACCCTGGACTCGCTGCCGGTCGCCGAACGGATCAGCCTGGCCGGCGACCAGAAGGCCCGAGGCCGCCGCCGCACCATGAAGGGCTTCCGCGACGCCCTCACCGAGGCCGGCAAGGCCCACCCGCACCTCGACCTGGTCTTCGAGGACGGCCACGACCGCTGGACCGAGCACCTCGGCGAACTCGGCCTCGACCCCGAACTCTTCCGCTACCAGCGCGAGATGAACGCCGACGAGGGCGAGGCCGCCGGCCTCTTCGCGGTCAAGCACGACAGTGACTTCACCGACCTGCTGCTGCGCGCCGTCACCGACACCCGGGACACCGACGGCCTCGCCGACCTCGTCCACGGCTTCGCCGCCAAGCTCGGCCGCCGCGCCGAACTCACCGCCGAACGCGACTTCACCGCCGGCTCCCTCGACCTGCTGGAACGCATCGTCGAGGCCACCGGCGCCCGCGAGAGCGTCCGCGAGGCCCACCGCACCGCCGAACGCCGCACCCGCCGCCTCGCCCACGCCCTCACCTCCCGCGCCGCCGCCGAACGCGACCGCGCCCAGGACCTCGCCATCGAGGTCGCCGCCGCCGCGGGCGCCGTCACCGCCGCCGAGGCCGACCGCACCCGGCACACCCTCATCACCGCCGAACTCACCCACCGGCACGCCACCCTGGGCCTCGCGGCGGCCACCGCCGAGGCCGCCGCGCTGCGCCGCGAACTCATCGACGCCCGCACCCTGCACGCTGCCTGGCAGGCCGCCGAGACCGTCCTGCGCCAGCGCGCCGCCGCCGACCGGGTCACCCGGGTCGCCGCCGCCATCCGCGAGGCCGAACTCGACGCCGCCCCCGCGCTCGCCGCCCGCGCCCGCGCCGCCACCGCCCTGGCCCGCGCCCTGGAGGCCGCCGCCGCGGCCGCCGAGGCCCGCGCCGACACCGAGGAGCAGCGCGCCGGCGAGCTCCAGGACGACGGCGCCAAGGCCCAGTCCGACGCCACCGAGGCCGCCACCGCCGCCCAGAAGGCCCGCAGCGAGGTCGACCACCTGCGCCAGCGCCTCGCCGAGGTCGAGCAGGAGACCGCCGCCGCCGTCGAGGCCGGCTTCATCGACGCCGACGGCGACGTCGACCCGGCCCGCGCCGCCCTGCACGCCGCCGACGTCGAGAAGGCCGCCGGCGCCGCCCTCGCCCAGGCCCGTACGACCGCCGAGGCCTGCGCCGCCAGGCTGCGCGAGGCCGCCGCCGCCACCGGCCGCGCCGAACTCGCCGCCGAGCGCGCCGGCGACGCCCGCACGGCCGCCGCCCGGGCCCTCGCCGCCGAGCAGCGCACCGCCGCCCTGCTCGCCACCGAGCAGCGCCTCTCCGACCTGCTCTCCCTGACCCCCGCACCCACCGACTGGAGCGACGACGGGTCGGGGGCCGAGGAGGACGCCGGCTTCCTCACCCCCGCCGTCCTCGACCGCAACGCCGAGTACCTGCGCGAACTCCTCGACGAGTCCATCGCCACGGCCGAACGCACCCTGTTCGACCTGCGCACCGCCGCCGCCGACGACTCCCGCATCCTCGCCGCCCTCGGCGACGGCGGACTGCTGCCGCCCGGCCCGGACGTCCTGGCCACCGTCGAGTACCTCGCCGAGCACGGCATCCCCGCCCTGCCGGGCTGGCGCTACCTCGCCCAGTCCGTCGACCCGGCCGACCACGAGGCGATCCTCGCCGCCCGCCCCGAACTCGTCGACGGCGTCGTCGTCACCGACCCCGCCTCGCTGGAGCGGGCCCGCGAGGCCTTGCAGGCCGCCGCCCTGCTGCCCCGCTCCACCGTCGCCGTCGGCGCCGCCGCCTCCCTGATCGCCCCGATCACCGACCAGCCCGCGTTCTTCCTGGTGCCGCCGAACCCGGCCATGCACGACGAGTCCGCCGCCGACGACGAGCGCCGCGAACTGCGCGCCCGGGCGGGCGCCCGCGAGGAGCACATCCGCGAACTCGCCGCCCGCCTCGGTGCCGACCGCGCCCTCGCCGCCCGCCTCGCCTCCTGGCACGCCAGCTGCCCGCCCGGCACCCTCGCCGAACTCGCCGCCGCCGCCGAGGCCGCCCGCGAGCACGCCGAGCAGGCCGCCGCCGCCCTGGCCACCCTGCGCGCCGACCACGACGAGGCCGAGACCGACCACGCCGCCGCGGCCGCCGCCCACGAGGAGCACCGCGAGGCCGCCCAGCGCGCCCGCCGCCGCGCCGACGCCCTCTCCGGCCTCGCCTTCCGGCTGCGCGAGCGCGCCAACTGGGCCCGCCGCCAGCGCGAACTCGCCGAGGACGCCGCCGAGTGCGACCGCCGCCAGGCCGTCTGCGCCGAACGCGCCCGCACCTGCGACGAGGACCGCCGCGCCGCCCAGCGCGCCGCCGACGACGCCCGCCGCACCGCCCGTACCGTGCGCGCCGAACGCGCCGAGATCCCCGCCGCCGAACAGGCCGACGAGCCCTCCGAGACCGCCCCCGCCGCACTGCCCGCCCTGCGCGAGGCCTACCGCGCCGCCTCCCAGCTGTACGAGAAGGTCGGCGTCGGCGCCGACCTGCGCGCCGAGCAGGCCCGCGCCGAGGGCGACGAGGCCGCCGCCGCGACCGAACTCGACCGCCTCACCAACAAGGTCCGCTCCCGCGCCGAGGAACTCCTCGGCAGCCCCGACGGCGCCGACGGCCCGGCCCGCCAGGCCGCGGCCGCCCGCGCCGAGGACCTGGTCGCCACCATCGAGGCCCGCTCCGCCGCCGCCAGCGAGCAGCTCGGACGCCTGCGCGGCGAGGCCGAGCGCTCCGCCCCCGCCGACGGCGAGGCGCACACCGAACTGCCCGAGGACCTCGTCCCCGCCGACCCCGAGCACGCCCAGGTCCTGCTGCGCACCGCCACCAGCCGGCTCGCCGAGCGCCGGGAGGCCCTGGACGCCGCCCGCACCGCGCACGCCGACCTGCAACGCACCTTCGACGCCGCCCAGTCGGCCGCCGCCGACTTCGACGAACTCGCCGGCCAGCTGCGCGACGGCCTGCGCGAGCAGCAGGAGGACGACGGCCAGTCCGTCGAGCCCTACCTCGGCTCGCTGCCGGAGGCGCGCGGCACCGCCGCCGAGGCCCGCCGCGCCCTGCGCACCGCCGCCGGCGAGCTGTCCTCCGCCGAACTCGCCGTCCGCGACGCCTCCGACGCCCTCGTCCGGCACGCCAACGCCGCCCGCTACGAGGCCGTCCGCACCCCCGCCCGCCAGCAGATCCGCGAACTGCCCGCCGCCGCGCTGCCCGAGCACGCCGCCGCCTGGGCCGCCGCCTTCGCGCCCCGGCTGCGCGTGCTGACCGACGAACTCGCCCAGCTGGAGCGCAACCGCGGCTCGATCGTCGACCGCCTGCGTGGCCTGGTCGAGTCCTCGCTCACCACCCTGCGCGCCGCCCAGCGGCTCTCCCGGCTGCCCGAGGGCCTGGGGGAGTGGTCCGGCCAGGAGTTCCTGCGGATCCGCTTCGAGGACCCGGACCACGCCACCCTGGTCGAGCGCCTCGGCGAGGTCATCGACGAGGCCACCCGCGCCGCCGTCCGCAAGAACAGCGACCTGCGCCGCGACGGCATGTCCCTGCTGCTGCGCGGGGTCGCCGCCGCGATCGGCCCGAAGGGCGTCAGCGTCGAGATCCTCAAGCCGGACGCGGTGCTGCGCGCCGAGCGGGTCGGCGTCGGCCAGATGTCCGACGTCTTCTCCGGCGGCCAACTGCTCACCGCCGCCATCGCGCTGTACTGTACGATGGCCGCGCTGCGCGCCAACGACCGCGGCCAGTCCCAGCTGCGGCACGCCGGCACGCTGTTCCTGGACAACCCGATCGGCCGCGCGAACGCCACCTACCTGCTGGAGCTCCAGCGGGCCGTGGCCGATGCGCTCGGCGTCCAACTGATCTACACCACCGGTCTGTTCGACACCACCGCGCTCGCCGAGTTCCCGCTGGTCATCCGGCTGCGCAACGACGCCGACCTGCGGGCGGGCCTCAAGTACATCTCGGTCGAGGAGCACCTGCGCCCCGGCCTGCCCGCCCCGCAGGACCCGGACGGCCCGGCCATCCACGGCGAGATCACCGCCACCCGGATGTTCAAGCGTCCGGCCGAGGTTCCGGTGCAGTCCGCAACTGACTAGCGTGGCGTCCATGCTGACGATCGCGCACTTCAGTGACATCCACCTCGGGCAGGAGCACCGCCGGGACGGCGGCAGGCGCGCCCTGCGGCGGGCCGGGCAGGTGATGGCGTACCTCGACGCCCTGCCCGGCCCGCTGGACGCCGTGCTCGTCACCGGGGACCTCGCCGACCACGGCCTGGCCGCCGAGTACGAGCAGGTGGCCAAGGTGCTGGACTCCCGGTACCCGGTGCTCACTTGCCCCGGCAACCACGACCGCCGGGCGCCCTACCGGGAGGTGCTGCTCGGCGAGGCCCCCGTGGACGGCCCGGCCAACCGGCTGCACCAACTGCCCGGCGCCGACGTGCTGATGCTGGACTCCTCGATCCCGGGCCGCGACGACGGCCTGCTGGACGAGGAGACGCTGGCCTGGCTGGACGCCGAACTGGCGGCCGGCCGCGCCGACCTGCCCGCGCTGGTGGCCTTCCACCACCCGCCGGCCGTCCTGCACCTGCCGAACGTCGACCCGATCCGCCAGTTCGGCGAGGAGGCGCTCGGCGCGGTGCTGGCCCGGCACCCGCGGGTGGCCGGCCTGCTCTGCGGCCACTCCCACACCGGCGCCGCCACCACCTTCGCCGGACTGCCCCTGCTGGTCGCCCCGGGGGTGGTCTCCACCGTCACGCTGCCCTGCGAGGGCGGGCCCGGCATCTCCTTCACCCAGCCGCCGATGCTCGCCTTCCACGTCCTGGACGACACGGGCCGGCTCACCACCCACTACCGGGCCGTCCCGGAGGACTGACCCGCGGCGCCGGCCGCGGGTGTCCTACGCGGCCGGCAGCCGCGGCTGACGCTGCGGCCCGCCGGGGCGGGGGAGCGGCCGGGCGGCCAGCGGGTCGGGCGCCCGGCTGCCCGCCATCGGGTGCGCGGAGCCGGGCGCGCGCTGCCGCTGGGCGGCGACCTGGCGCGAGATCAGGATCTCCAGCAGGCACCACATCGTGCCGAACACCCCGAGCCCCATCGCCATCAGCGCCGGCGTCATCAGCCAGCTGTCCGCGTACGAGGCGAGCGTGGCGACGACCACGCCGACCAGGGTGAAGGACAGGCAGAGCACCGCCCGGACGGCGGCGGCGCGCACCTCGTCGGGCAGGCGGCGACGGCGGCGTGGCACGGACATCGATCGACCCCCAGGCGCGGACTCGGCGGCGGACACGGGACGGGCGCACGCGAAAAGCGCCCCCTCGCCTCACTCTGCCCCGTCGAACCAGGACTATGCGTCCGAATCCACCGAACTGCCGTCAAAGCGCGTGATCCGGGCAGCAGGCAGCGGGCGGCCCGCCGCCGGGGGAGGTCAGCCCAACTGCTGGTTGAGCTCCTCCAGGGCGCCCGCCACGATCGTCCGCATGGCCTGCTCGGCCTGGACGGCGTCCCCCGCGCAGATCGCGTCGGCGACTTCGCGGTGCAGCCGGATCGCGTACGGCTCCGGCTGATGGGGCATCAGATGGTACTCGGTCCGCCCGGTGAGCACCGCCCCCACGGTGTCGCCGAGGTGGGCGAACATCTCGTTGCCGGAGGCGCGCAGCACGGTGGCGTGGAAGTCGATGTCGTGCCGGAGGAAGGTGGTGAGGTCGGCGGCCCGCGCCGAGACGGTCAACTCCACGGCCAGAGAGCCGAGTTGGCGCCGGTCGTCGTCGCTCGCGTGCACCGCGGCGAGCGCGGCCGCGGCCGGCTCGACGGCCACCCGCAGCGAGCCGAGCGAGCGCAGCTGGGCCGAGCGGTCCGCGCCGGCCAGCCGCCAGCGGATCACCAGCGGGTCGAAGACGTCCCAGAGCGACCTGGGCTGCACGGTGATCCCGACCCGCCGCCGGGACGCCACCAGGCGCATCCCCTCCAGGATCCGCACCGCCTCCCGGACGACCGTCCGGGACACCCCGAACCGCTCCTCCAGCTCCTCGCCGCGCAGCACCGCGCCCTCGGGAATCTCCCCCGACGCGATCGCCGGCCCGAGCTCGTCAAGCAGCCGACCGGGCAGCCCCTGGATCTCCATCCGCCCAGCGTAGACGCCCACCCCGCCACCACCACCGGCGCGTACCGGGTCCTGCGCCCTGCGATCTACCCCACAGTCCAAAAGTATGACGATTTGGTTTCCGCCACTTGAATACGTCATATCTTTGAGGCGATAGTGGCGGCCAGGCAACGAAGGAGCACCACCCATGGCTCTCAGCGTCGAGAACCACGACCTCCCGGACACTCCTCTCACCATCGTGGTGATGGGCGTCTCCGGTGTCGGCAAGACCACCCTGGCCCGCCTGCTGGCCGAACGCCTCGACCTCCCCTACGCGGAGGCGGACGACTTCCACCCGGCGGCCAACATCGCCAAGATGTCGGCCGGCATCCCGCTGGACGACGAGGACCGCGCCCCCTGGCTGCGCGCCCTCGGCGCCTGGCTCAAGGAGCGGGCCGAGGACGGCACCGGCGGCGTGGTCACCTGCTCGGCGCTGAAGCACCGCTACCGCGACACCCTGCGCGCGGCCTGCCCGGGTGCCTACTTCCTGCACCTCAGCGGCGGTCACGAGCTGGTCGAGGACCGGCTCGCCCACCGCACCGGCCACTTCATGCCGCCGTCGCTGCTCGACTCGCAGTACGCCGCCCTGGAACCCCTGGGCGCGCACGAGCGCGGCGCCGTCCTGGACGTCGGTCCGTCCCCCGAAGAACTCGTCGAGATGGCCGTGGCGCTGCTGCGGCCGGTCAATGGAGACCTCGCGTGAGTATTGCCCCCACTCTGCTCGCGGCCGCCCCACCGGCCCTGCCGCACACCAGCAGCGACTCCCAACTGCTGATCGCGGTCCTGCTCAGCATCGGTGTGATCGTCCTACTGATCACCAAGCTGAAGCTGCACCCCTTCCTCGCCCTCACGCTCGGCTCCGGCCTGCTGGCCGCCGTCGCGGGCGCCCCGTTCGACAAGCTGCTCAACAGCTTCTCCACGGGCTTCGGTTCCACCGTGGCCGGCGTCGGCCTGCTGATCGGGCTGGGCGCGATGCTCGGCAAGCTGCTCGCCGACTCCGGCGGCGCCAACATCATCGCGGACACCGTGCTGGCCCGGTCGGGCAACAAGGCGCTGCCCTGGGCGATGGCGCTGATCGCCGCCGTCCTCGGCCTGCCGCTGTTCTTCGAGGTCGGCGTCGTCCTGCTGATCCCGATCGTGCTGCTGGTCGCCCGCCGCGGCAACGTGCCGCTGATGCGGATCGGCATCCCCGCGCTGGCCGGCCTGTCCGTGCTGCACGGCCTGGTGCCCCCGCACCCGGGCCCGCTGGTCGCCGTCGACGCCCTGAAGGCGGACCTCGGCATCACCCTGGCGCTCGGCCTGCTGATCGCCGTGCCCACCCTGATCGTGGCCGGCCCGCTGTTCTCCCGGCTGGCCGAGCGCTGGGTCGGCCCGCTGGAGATCCCGAAGGCCACCGCCCCCGAGGAGACCACCAAGCCCGAGCACACGCCGTCCTTCGGCGCGGTGCTGGCGACGATCCTGCTGCCGGTCGTGCTGATGCTCGGCAAGGCCCTGACCGACGTGGTGGTCGACAACCCGAAGGCGATGGCCCAGCGGGTCTTCGACTTCATCGGTTCGCCGCTGATCGCGCTGCTCGCCGCGACCCTGCTCGGCATGCTGACCCTCGGCAAGGCGGCCGGCTTCGACAAGGCCCGGATCTCCGACACCGTCGGCAAGTCGCTCGGCCCGATCGCCGGCATCGTGTTCATCGTCGGCGCCGGCGGCGGCTTCAAGCAGACCCTGATCGACGTGGGCGTCGGCAACGCGGTGAGCGAGTGGTCCGGCAAGTGGCACATCTCGGCGCTGCTGCTCGGCTGGCTGATCGCGGTGCTGATCCGCCTGGCCACCGGCTCGGCGACGGTCGCCACCATCACCGCCGCCGGGATCGTCGCCCCGCTCGCCGCCGACATGTCCTCCACCCACGCGGCCCTGCTGGTCCTGGCGATCGGCGCCGGCTCGCTCTTCCTGTCGCACGTCAACGACGCCGGCTTCTGGCTGGTGAAGGAGTACTTCGGGATGAGCGTCGGGCAGACGCTGAAGTCCTGGTCGGTGATGGAGACGGTGATCTCGGTCGTCGCCATCGCCCTGATCATGCCGCTCAGCCTGATCATCTAGGCCGGACGGCGCCCGCCGCCGCCGACATCCGCCGAGGGGCGGCACCCGTACGGGTGCCGCCCCTCGGGCGTGTCCGACGACCGGGACTCAGCCCGGCAGCCCCGACCGCCGCCTCCGCCACGTCATCAAGGCGGGCACGCCGATCTGAGCGGCCGACCGGGAGCCCTTCGTACCCCGCCCGCGAGCCGGGCGCACGAAGGGCGGGCACCCGGAGAACCCGGGTGCCCGCCCTTCGCGAGGCTCTGCCTAGCTGGCTGTGCCTACTTGGTTCCGCGCTTCGCGAGGCTGTGCCTACTTGGTTCCGCGCTTCGCGAGGCTGTGCTTACTTGGTTCCGCGCTTCGCGAGGCTGTGCTTACTTGGTTCCGCGCTTCGCGAGGAAGGCCTCGACCTCGTCCCGGATCTCCGGCGTGTCCAGCCCGCGCACGGTCATCGTGGTGCGGCGCCGCAGCACGTCGTCCGCCGTGTACGCCCACTCGCTGTCGGCCGCGTAGGCGACCTGCGCCCAGACGTCCGGGCCGTCCTCGTGGATCGGCCGGCCCAGCTCCGGGTTCTCGTCGATCATGCGGGCGATCTCGAAGGACAGCGTGCCGTAGTGGCTGGCCAGGTGCTTGGCCACCAGCGGCTCCATCCGGGAGCCCGGGTCGCGGTCGATCAGCAGCCGGTGCGCGACGGCGTTCGGCGCGCCGACGCCCGGCAGCGGCACGGTCGCCGCGATCGGGGACATGTCCTCGCCGAGGCTGGTGCCGGGCACGTGCGCCAGCTTCTCCAGCACGGTGCGGCCGATGTGGCGGTAGGTGGTCCACTTGCCGCCGGCGACCGACAGCATGCCGCCCTTGCCCTCGGTGACGACCGTCTCGCGCTTGGCGGCGGCGGTGTCGCCCGGGCCGCCGGGCAGCACCCGCAGGCCGGCGAAGGAGTAGGTGATCAGGTCGCGGTCGAGGTGCTCGTCACGGATGGCGTGCGCGGCCTCGCCCATGATCTGGTCGATGTCCGCCTCGGTGGCCCGGACGTCCTTCGGGTCGCCGGTGTACTCCTCGTCGGTGGTGCCGAGCAGGACGTGGTCCTCCCACGGGATGGCGAAGGAGACGCGGTACTTGTCGATCGGGATGGTCAGCGCGGCGCGCCACGGCGAGCGGCGCTTGACGACGACGTGCGCGCCCTTGGAGAGGCGGATCGACGGCGCGGCGCCGGCGTCCTCCATCTTGCGCAGGTGGTCCACCCACGGGCCGGTGGCGTTGAGCACCAGGCGGGCGTCGATGCCGAACTCGGTGCCGTCCAGGCGGTCGCGCAGCTCGGCGCCGGTGACCCGGCCGGCGGTGAAGCGCAGGCCGGTGACCTCGGCGTGGTTGAGCACCACGGCGCCGGCGTCGACGGCGGCGCGCACCGTCATCACGGCGACGCGCGAGTCGTTCATCTGGTGGTCGCCGTAGACGGCCACCGAGCGCAGTCCCTCGGTGCGCAGCGCGGGCACCTGCTGGGCGGCGTGCGCGGCGGTGGAGACCCGGCCCATGCCGTCGCGGAAGGCGGACAGCGCGGAGTACAGGAAGACGCCGGCGCCGAGCTTGGGCGCGCTGTGCGGGCCGCCCTTGTAGACCGGCACGAAGAAGGTCAGCGGGTTGACCAGGTGCGGCGCGACATCGGTGGCGAGCGCGCGGCGCTCCTTGTGGTTCTCGGCGACGAGCTTGACCGCGCCGGTCTGCAGGTAGCGCAGACCGCCGTGGACGAGCTTGGAGGAAGCGCTGGAGGTGGCGCCGGCGAAGTCGCCGCCGTCGACCATGGCGACCTTGAGTCCGGCCTGGGAGGCGGTCCAGGCGACGGCCGTGCCGAGGATGCCGCCCCCGATCACCAGCAGGTCGTAGGTGGCCTTGCCGAGCAGCTCACGGGTCTCGGCGCGGGAGGCGGTGTGGCCGGCGGTGCGCTCGGCGCCCAGGGTCGGGATGGTTGCCATGGTGGTTGTGTACGGCGCGCGGGTCAGGCGGCGCCGTTACTCCTCTCGTGTGCGGTGCGGCCTCTGCTGAGAGGCCGGTCGGCCCGGTGCGGCGGGCCGGTGAAACGCGGTGACACCCGCTGCCGGAACGGCGGGCGGCCGGTCGGGGCTCGGGGCCCCGACCGGCTTGTCGGTCAGTCGGTCTCTTCTTCCTCCACCCACCCCATGGTGCGCTCCACGGCCTTGAGCCACTTCTTGTACTCGCGCTCCCGGGTGGCCTCGTCCATGCGCGGGGTCCATTCGGCGGCGCGGTGCCAGTTGGCCCGCAGGGTGTCGAGGTCGTTCCAGAAGCCGACGGCGAGTCCGGCCGCGTAGGCGGCGCCGAGGGCGGTGGTCTCGGCCACGTACGGGCGCTCGACCGGGGCGTCCAGGACGTCGGCGATGTTCTGCATGAGCAGGTTGTTGCTGGTCATGCCGCCGTCGACCTTGAGGGCGGTGAGCTCGACGCCGGAGTCCTTCTGCATGGCGTCGACGACCTCGCGGGTCTGCCAGGCGGTGGCCTCCAGGACGGCCCGGGCCAGGTGGCCCTTGGTGACGTACCGGGTCAGGCCGGCGATCACGCCGCGGGCGTCGGAACGCCAGTACGGGGCGAACAGGCCGGAGAAGGCCGGGACGAAGTAGGCGCCGCCGTTGTCCTCGACGGTGTTGGCGAGGGTCTCGATCTCGGCGGCGGTGGAGATGATGCCGAGCTGGTCGCGCAGCCACTGGACGAGCGAGCCGGTGACGGCGATCGAGCCTTCCAGGGCGTAGACCGGGGCCTGGTCGCCGATCCGGTAGCCGACGGTGGTCAGCAGGCCGTGGTACGAGTTGACGATCTTCTCGCCGGTGTTGAGCAGCAGGAAGGTGCCGGTGCCGTAGGTGGACTTGGCCTCGCCCTCGTCGAAGCAGGTCTGGCCGAACAGCGCGGCCTGCTGGTCGCCGAGCGCGGAGGCGACCGGGACGCCGGCCAGGTCGCCGACGGCCTCGCCGTAGACCTCGGCGGAGGAGCGGATCTCCGGCAGGACGGCCATCGGCACGCCGATCGATTCGGCGATCTTCTCGTCCCACTGCAGGGTGTGCAGGTTCATCAGCATGGTGCGGCTGGCGTTGGTGACGTCCGTGACGTGCTTGCCGCCGTTGACACCGCCGGTGAGGTTCCAGATCACCCAGGTGTCCATGGTGCCGAACAGGATGTCGCCGGCCTCGGCGCGCTCGCGCAGGCCCTCGACGTTGTCCAGCAGCCAGCGGATCTTCGGGCCGGCGAAGTAGCTGGCGAGCGGGAGGCCGGTCTCGCGGCGGAAGCGGTCCTGGCCGACGTTGCGGCCGAGTTCGCGGCAGAGGCCCTCGGTGCGGGTGTCCTGCCACACCAGCGCGTTGTGGACCGGCTCGCCGGTGTTCTTGTCCCACAGGACGGTGGTCTCGCGCTGGTTGGTGATGCCGATCGCGCGGATGTCGTCCTTGGTCAGGCCGGCCTTCTCCAGCGCGCCGCGGACGACCGACTGCACCCGGGTCCAGATCTCGGCGGCGTCGTGCTCGACGTAGCCGGGCTGCGGGAAGATCTGCCGGTGCTCCTGCTGGTCGACGGCGACGATCCGGCCGTCGGCGCCGAAGATGATGCAACGGCTGGAGGTGGTGCCCTGGTCGATCGCGGCGATGTAGTTGCCAGTGGAGGTCATCAGAGGGTCCTCGGCTCAGGATTCGGGGGTTACGGGGTGGGTGGGCCCGACACAGTGGTCGGTCCCCGTGCTCGGCGGGTTCGAACCCGGCCCGTCAGAACATCGCGTTGTACA
Organism: Kitasatospora sp. NPDC091276; assembly: GCF_040684355.1. Lineage (NCBI taxonomy): Bacteria > Bacillati > Actinomycetota > Actinomycetes > Kitasatosporales > Streptomycetaceae > Kitasatospora > Kitasatospora sp. NPDC091276. Next base: position 76,762 of record NZ_JBFBFU010000036.1, read on the forward strand.
GACCGCCGGCCAGTGCGCCGCCGATCAGCGGGCCGACGACCGGCACCCAGGCGTACGACCAGTCGGAGCCGCCCTTGTTCGGGATGGGCAGCAGCGAGTGCACGATGCGCGGGCCGAGGTCGCGGACCGGGTTGATCGCGTAGCCGGTGGGGCCGCCCAGCGAGAGGCCGATGCCGACGACCGTGAGGGCCACGATCAGGGTGCTGAGGCCGCCGGCGGCCAGACCGTCGTTCTTGCCGAGGGTGAGGATCGCCATGCAGAGGATGAAGGTGCCGATGACCTCGGTGACGACGTTCTGGATCGGGTTCCGGATCTCGGGCCCGGTCGAGAAGATGCCGAGGGTGGGCTCCTCGTTGGCCTGGAACTGGCCGAGGTAGGTGAGCCAGACCAGCACGGCGCCGATCATCGCGCCGAGGAACTGGGAGCCGAGGTAGAGCGGCACCTGGCTCCAGTCACCGCTCTTGATGGCGAGCGCGACGGTGACGGCCGGGTTGAGGTGGGCGCCGGACTTCGGAGCCGAGATGTACGCGGCGATCAGGACCGCGAAGCCCCAGCCGAAGGTGATCGCCAGCCAGCCGGCGTTGAGGGCCTTCGACTTCTTGAGGGTCACGGCGGCGCAGACGCCGCCACCGAGAAGTATCAGGGCGGCGGTGCCGAGGGTTTCGCCGACGAAGACGTCGCCGTTGGAGAACGCGGACACAAAGACTCCCTTGTCCATATGGCCCGGAGGTGTGGGTGGGGGCGGCCGGCCGATCGTTGTGCGGGTGAGCGCATCGGGGGAGTGATCTTCCCGGCCATCGTTCGACAATGTCGACCGTTATGCGGAAGCTTCCTCCCCTGGTTGCCCTCACGTCAAGGCAGGGTTACGGAGCTGTGACCCTTCCCCCGAAGTTACCCAGCGGAGCGGGACAAACCGGGGCAAAACGCCAAGGCGCGGACAGGCCGATGCCCGTCCGCGCCTCAGCGTGACGATGTGGCCGCCGGTGCGGCCTCGGGTTTCAGAAGCGCCCGGCGCCCAGATCGCGGGAGATCGCCCGTGCCGCGCTGCGCACCGAGGCCACCAGCGACGGCTTCACGAAGCCGTCCTCGCAGACCCGCTCCACCGGGCCGCTGATGCACACCGCGCCCACCGGGTTGCGCCGCCGGTCCTGGATCAGCGCGCCGATCGAGGCCACGCCCTCCCAGGTCTCCTCGATCGAGTCCGTCCAGCCGCGCTCGCGGATCAGCGCACACTCGGCGTCCACGTCGGCCGCCTCGGTCAGCGTCCGCAGGGTGTACGACTCGTACGGCCCGTCGCCCAACTCGCCGCGCGCGACCGGGTCGTAGGCCACCAGCACCTTGCCCAGCGCGGTGCTGTGCAGCGGCTGCATCGAGCCGACCTCCAGCACCTGCCGGGTGTCGTCCGGCCGGAAGACGTGGTGCACGACCAGCACGCCCTGCTGGTGCAGCACCCCCAGGTAGACGGTCTCGCCGGCCGCCCGGGCCAGGTCGTCCGCCCAGACCAGCGCCCGCGCCCGCAGCTCGTGCACGTCCAGGTAGCTCTGCCCCAGCCGCAGCAGTTCGGCGCCCAGCTGGTACTTGCCGCTCTCCGGGTCCTGCTCGACGAACCCCTCCTGCTGGAGCGTGCGCAGGATGCCGTGCGCGGTGCCCTTGGCGAGGTCCAGCGACGTCGCGACCTCGGACAGGCCCAGGCGGCGCTCACCGCCCGCCAGCAGGCGCAAGATCGCGGCGGCCCGGGAGAGCGACTGGATCGGGCCGGGCATGGGGACCTCCGCGCTGACAGGCGGTCGACATTGTCGACCGCAGTGGTAACGGGACGAGTCTGCCAGGCCGTCGCCGGTCCGTGCACCTTCCCCCTCGGTAACCCGCGCTCGGCCGTTTGTTAACCTCCGCCCGCCCGCCGACCCGCCGGGCCGTTCACCCCCGGACGTCCCTCACTCCTCGACGCCGCTCGAGCGCGCCCGCCGCACCGCGACCTCCGCCGCCAGTGCGGCGATCCCGTCCGGCCCCACCCGGCAGCAGCCGCCCACCAGCCGTGCGCCGCCCGCCAGCCAGCCGCCCACCCGGGCCGAGCGGAACGTCGGCTCGCCGCGCCAGTCCCGGCGCGTGGCGTCCCATTCCTCCCCGCTGTTCGGGTACACCACCACCGGCTTGCCGGTCACCTCGGCCGCCAGCGCCACCGCCCGGTCCGCGTCCTGCGGGGTGCAGCAGTTCACGCCCACCGCCAGCACCTCGTCCACCCCGGCCGCCAGCGCGAACGCCTCCGCCAGCGGCTGGCCCGCCCCGGTCCGGTCGCCCGCCACGCTGAACGACAGCCAGGCCGGCACGCCCAGCTCGCGCACCAGCTCCAGCAGCGCCCGCGCCTCGTCCGCGTCCGGCACCGTCTCCAGCGCCAGCACGTCCGGCCCGGCCGCCGCCAGCGCCTCCAGCCGTGGCCGGTGGAAGGCCACCAGTTCCGCGGTGCTCAGCCCGTACCGGCCCCGGTACTCCGAACCGTCCGCCAGCACCGCCCCGTACGGCCCCACCGACGCCGCCACCCAGCGCCGCCGCCCGCCCGGCTCGGCCCGCGCCGCCTCCCGGGCCAGCTCCACGCTGCGCGCCAGCAGCCGCGCGGCCTGGGCCCGGCCCGTTCCGCGCCGGGCGAAGCCCTCGAAGCTCGCCTGGTAGCTCGCCGTGATGGCGACGTCCGCACCGGCCGCGAAGTACGCCCGGTGCGCCGCCACCACCGCCTCCGGCGCGTCCGCCAGCAGCCGCGCCGACCACAGCTCGTCGAGGAGGTCGTGCCCGGCCGCCGCCAGCTGGTTCGACATCCCGCCGTCCAGCACCAGCGGACCGGCCGCCAGCGCCGCGGCGAAGTCCGGCGGGGGAGCAGTGGGCATGGGGCCTCCTCGGGCGCGGTCGTTCCTGGTCACAGCCTAGAAGCCGGGCATCCCCGCGGACCCGGAAAACCATTTGCCGACGGGGAACGGAATCGCTACGTTGTGCTCAGCCAGAGAACGACAGCACCCCGTACGGCGGCGAGCGCGGAGAGGAGCCGGTGATGGAAGCGGACGACCCGTCCACCCCGCCCCCGACCACGCCCGCGAGTGAGCAGGAGTGGCTCGCCGCCTACGACCCGCGCGCCTACGCCCCGATCGCCGTCACCGTCGACGTGGTCGCCCTGACCTTGCGCCACGGCGGCCTGCACGTCCTGCTCGTCCAGCGCGGCGCCCCGCCCCACCAGGGCTGCTGGGCTCTGCCCGGCGGCTTCCTGCGCGCCGGGGAGGAGAGCCTGGACGAGGCCGCCGCCCGCGAACTCGCCGAGGAGACCGGCCTGCTCGGCGGCTCCGAGGTCGAGGCCGCGCTCTGCCGCGTCCACCTCGAACAGCTCGGCACCTACGGCGCCCCCGAGCGAGACCCGCGCATGCACGTCGTCTCCGTCGCCTACCTCGCCTTCGCCCCCGACCTGCCCGACCCGCAGGCCGGCACGGACGCCGCGGCCGCCACCTGGCACCCCGTCGCCGACCTCGACCTGGGCATACGGCCCTGCGGCCGACCCCGAGCCGCCGGTGGGCCCGCCGACACCCACGGGGGTGGTGTCGGCGGGCCCACCGGCCAGTCCTCCCGCACGCTCGCCTTCGACCACGCGCGCATCCTCGCCGACGGCCTCGACCGCGTCCGGGCCAAACTCGAGTACAGCCCGCTCGCCACCGCCTTCCTGCCCTACGACTTCACCATCCCCGACCTGCGCGCCGTCTACGAGGCCGTCTGGGACGAGAAGCTCCACCCCGGCAACTTCCACCGCAAGGTCCTCTCCGTCCCCGGCTTCGTCGAGAGCACCGGCGCCACCACCGCCCGCGGCGGCGCCCGCGGCGGCCCCCGGGCCCGCACGTACCGCGCCGGCGACGCCAGCCTCCTGCACCCCGCCCTGCTCCGCCCCACCCGCGACGGCGAGCTCCGCTGACGGCGGCCGCGCGCACCCGGCTACCATCCGGCCATGACCACTGACGACCCGACACGCGCGGTCAACCAGCCGTTCTCCCACTGCCACTTCTGCGGCACGCCCTACCCGGCCGGCACCGACCACTGGCCCCGCACCTGCCCCGGCTGCGCCGAGATCAGCTACCGCAACCCGCTGCCCGTCGTGGTCACCCTCCTCCCGGTCACCCGCCCCGACGCCGACCCCACCCTCGTCGTCATCCGCCGCACCATCGAGCCCGGCTACGGCCAACTCGCCTTCCCCGGCGGCTACGTGGACTACGGCGAGAGCTGGCAGCAGGCGTGCGTGCGCGAACTGTGCGAGGAGACCGGCATCCTGGCGGACGCCGCCGACATCACCCTGGTCGCCACCGACTCCGACGCCAGGGGCGGCTTCCTCTGCCTCTTCGGCCTGCTCCCGGCCCGTCCGCTCGCCGAACTCCCGCCCTCGCGCCCCACCGACGAGACCGACGGCTGGCAGCTCGCCGCCCCCGACACCCCGCTCGCCTTCCCCTTCCACACCCGGGTCTCCCGCTCCTGGTTCGGCGGCGAGTTCAGCGGTGAGTCCGGCGGCGGGATCTCCGGCCGCTGACCGGCCCGGCACCCACCGGGCGGACCCTGGCGCGGCGGCCGCTCGCATGGCATGGTCTGCACCGACAGCCCAACCGGACGGGCCTGCCACAAGCACTCCCGTCCCCACCACCGGCCGGGAGACCACCACCGTGAGCACCCCACCCCAGGACCAACCGCTCTGGCGCCCCAACCCCGCTCGCGCCGCAGCCACCAGCCTGGTGGCCTTCCAGGCCTGGGCCGCCGAACACCACGGCGCCCCGGCCGCCCCGCTCGCCCCGGCCGCCGACGACCAGCAGGCCGCCCAGCGCTACGCCGACCTGCACGCCTGGTCCACCGCCGACCTCGACCGCTTCTGGACCGCGATCACCCAGTGGTTCGACGTCCGCTTCACCCAGGCCCCCGAGGCCGTCCTCGCCGACCCCGCCATGCCCGGCGCCCGCTGGTTCCCCGGCGCCCGCCTCAACTACGCCGAACACGCCCTGCGCGCCGCCGAGGACCCGGCCAACGCCGACCGCCCGGCCGTCCTGCACCTCGACGAGACCACCGAGCAGCCGGCCGTCCTCACCTGGTCCGAACTGCGCCGCCAGGTCGGCTCGTTGGCCGCCGCCCTGCGCGCCCGGGGCATCGGCCCCGGCGACCGCGTCAGCGCCTACCTGCCCAACATCCCGCAGGCCGCCGTCGCCCTCCTCGCCACCGCCGCCGTCGGCGCGATCTGGACCAGCTGCGCTCCCGACTTCGGTGCCCGCAGCGTCCTGGACCGCCTCCAGCAGATCGAACCCGCCGTCCTCTTCGCCGTCGACGGCTACCACTACGGCGGCAAGGACCACGACCGCACCGAGGTCGTCGCCGAACTGCGCCGCGAACTCCCCACCCTGCGCACCGTCGTCCACGTCCCGCTGCTCGGCGCCCCCGCCCCCGAGGGCGCCCTGCACTGGGACGACCTGGTCGCCGACGACGTCGAGCCGGTCTACGAGGCCGTCCCCTTCGACCACCCGCTCTGGGTGCTCTACTCCTCCGGGACCACCGGCCTGCCCAAGGCCATCGTCCAGAGCCAGGGCGGCATCCTGCTCGAACACCTCAAGCAGGCCGGCCTCCACCTCGACCTCGGCCCCCAGGACCGCTTCCTCTGGTACACCTCCACCGGCTGGATGATGTGGAACTTCCTGCTGGCCGGCCTCCTGGTCGGGGCCACGATCGTCACCTACGACGGCAGCCCCGGCCACCCCGACACCGGCGCCCTCTGGTCGGTCGCCGCCCGCACCCGCGCCACTGTCCTCGGCACCTCCGCCGCCTACGTGATCGCCAGCCGCAAGGCCGAGCTGCACCCCGGCCGCGACCTCGACCTCTCCGCCGTCCGCTGCATCGGCACCACCGGCTCCCCGCTCCCGCCCGACGGCTTCCGCTGGATCTACGAGGAGGTCAAGGAGGACGTCTGGCTCGCCTCCGTCAGCGGCGGCACCGACGTCTGCTCCTGCTTCGTCGGCGGCGTCCCCACCCTGCCCGTCCACCTCGGCGAGATCCAGGCCCCCTGCCTCGGCGCCGCCGTCGAGTCCTGGGACGTCCAGGGCCACCCGCACACCGACACCGTCGGCGAACTCGTCGTCACCAAGCCCATCCCGTCCATGCCCACCGGCTTCTGGAACGACCCCGAGGGCACCCGGTACCACGACAGCTACTTCGACATGTACCCCGGTGTCTGGCGCCACGGTGACTGGATCACCGTCACCTCCCGCGGCACCGTCGTCATCCACGGCCGTTCCGACTCCACGCTCAACCGGCAGGGCGTCCGGATGGGCTCCTCGGACATCTACGAGGTCGTCGAGCGCCTCCCCGAGATCGCCGAATCCCTGGTCATCGGCCTGGAGGAGCCCGACGGCGGCTACTGGATGCCGCTGTTCGTCGTCCTCGCCCCCGGCGCCGAGCTCGACGAGGGGCTGATCGGCCGCATCCGCACCTCGCTGCGTACCGAACTCTCCCCGCGCCACGTCCCCGACGAGGTCATCGCGGTGCGCGGCCTCCCGCACACCCTCACCGGCAAGCGCATCGAGGTCCCGGTCAAGCGGATCCTCTCCGGCACCCCGCTGGAGCAGGCCGTCAACCCCGGCTCCGTCGACGACATCGACCACCTGCGCTTCTTCGAGCAGCTTCGCCGCGACCGGCAGAGCCCCGCCTGACCGGGCACGCCGAAGGGGTGCTCCCACCGGCCCGGTGGGAGCACCCCTTCCTGCTGTTCACCTGTCCTACTCGCCCGACAGCACCTGCTGTGCGGCGGCCCGCGCCTCCTCGGCGCTGTCCGTCGCCCGGGCCGCCTCGGCCGCCCGGCGGCACTGCGCCAGCGTGTACTTGGCCAGCGTCGACCGCACGTAGGGGATCGAGGCCGAGCCCATCGAGAGGCTGGTGACGCCCAGACCGGTCAGCACCACGGCCAGCAGCGGGTCGGCGGCCGCCTCACCGCAGACGCCGCAGCTCTTGCCGGTGGCCTGCGCCGCCTCGGCGGCCGCGGCGATCAGGTCCAGCAGCGCCGGCTGCCACGGGTCCTGCAGCCGGGCCAGCGCGCCCACCTGACGGTCGGCGGCGAAGGTGTACTGCGCGAGGTCGTTGGTCCCCAGCGAGAGGAACTCGACCTCCTGGAGGATCGACCGGGCCCGCAGCGCGGCCGACGGGATCTCCACCATCGCGCCGAACTTGGCCTCCAGCCCCGCCTCGCGACACGCCTGGGCGAAGTCCTTGGCGTCCTTGCGGTCGGCCACCATCGGGGCCATCACCTCAAGGTGCACCGGCAGGCCCTCGGCGGCCCTGGCCAGCGCCCGCAGCTGCGTCCGCAGCACCTCCGGGTGCTCCAGCAGGGTGCGCAGACCGCGCACGCCCAGCGCCGGGTTCGGCTCGTCGGCCGGGGTGAGGAAGTCCAGCGGCTTGTCCGCGCCCGCGTCCAGCGCCCGGACCACGACCCGGCCCTCCGGGAACGCCTCCAGCACCTTGCGATACGCCTCGACCTGCTTCTCCTCGGTGGGCGCCTTCGCGGAGTCGTCCAGGAAGAGGAACTCGGTCCGGAACAGGCCGACGCCCTCGGCGCCGTTCTCCAGCGCGGCCGGCACGTCCGCCGGGCCGCCCACGTTGGCCAGCAGCGGCACGCGGTGCCCGTCGGAGGTCTGCCCCGGGCCGGAGGACGCGGCCAGCGCGGCCTTGCGCTGGGCGGCGACCGCCCGCAGCTCGTCCTGCTTCTCCTGCGAGGGGTCCAGCAGCACGTCACCGGAGCTGCCGTCCACGGCGACGACGGTGCCCTCGGCGACGTCCGTCGCGGCGGGCAGCGCGACCACGGCCGGCACGCCCAACGCCCGCGCCAGGATGGCGCTGTGGCTGGTCGGCCCGCCCTCCTCGGTCACGAAGCCGAGCACCAGCGTCGGGTCGAGCAGCGCGGTGTCGGCCGGCGCCAGGTCCCGCGCGAACAGCACGTACGGCTCGTCGCTGTCCGGCACACCCGGCATCGGCACGCCCAGCAGCCGGGCCACGATGCGGTTGCGGACGTCGTCCAGGTCGGCGACCCGCCCGGCCAGGTAGTCGCCGGCGGAGGCGAGCAGGGCCCGGTAGGCGGCGAAGGCGTCGTACACACCGCGCTCGGCGCTGCTGCCGACGGCGATCCGGCGGGACACGTCGGCCATCAGCTCCGGATCCTGAGCCATCAGCGCCTGGGCCTCCAGGACGGCCTGCGCCTCGCCACCGGCCAGGTTGCCACGGGCGATCAGGTCCGCGGCGACCGCCTCGACGGCGGCCTGGGCACGGGCCTGCTCGCGGGGGGCGTCCTCGGTCGGGATCTGGGTGGCCGGGGGCTCCAGCACCGCCGTCCCCATGTGCCGCACCTGGCCGATCGCGACCCCGTGGCTGACACCCACGCCGCGCAGCGTCTTCTTCATGTCACCTGTCTCCGCTGAGAGGAGCGGCCCCGCCGGGAACCGCTGTGTGCCGGGCCGCCCCGACAACTCCTGCGGGGCGGGTGTGTGCAAAGTAAGAGGTCAGCTCCAGCTGAACAGGGCCTCGCCGGAGACGGCCTCGCCGTCCTCCCGCAGGTCGCCGAGCGAGTCGGCGTTCGCCTCCAGCGCCACGATCGGCGAGATGGGCGACTTGCCCGCGGCCTCGACGGCGGCCGGGTCCCACTTGATGACGGCCTGACCGCGGGTCACCGTGTCGCCCTTGTTGACCAGCAGCTCGAAGCCCTCGCCGTTCAGCTGCACGGTGTCGATCCCCAGGTGGGTCAGTACACCGTGGCCCTCGGCGTCCACCACGACGAACGCGTGCGGGTGCATGGAGACGACGACGCCGTCCACCGGAGCGACCGCCTCGGTCGGCCGGCGCTCCGGGTCGATCGCGGTGCCGGGGCCGACCATCGCGCCGGAGAACACCGGGTCGGGCACGCCGGCGAGCCCGACGACCTTGCCGGTCAGCGGCGACGTCACAGTGGTCATGGTTCTGCCTCCCAAGTGAGCGGTACAGCGAGCGGCCGCGAGCAGCGGCAGGACGATCGACTGAAGCCTAAATCATGTCAACTTCGGACATCTGCTGACATTCCCGGGCGAAGACCCACACCCAGTCCGGCTCGTCGTCCGGCGGCTCACCGACCGTTTAGTGGTCTAGTCCTCTTAGTCGATGCGCCGCACTCTACAGGCATCTTGGCGAATCGGGACCATTGCTGTATATGCTCGCGAGAGCAACAAATCATGCCGCCGACCGGGTGACACCGGGAGCGCCCCGATTCGCACTCCGGCGGGCGACCCGCTATGGTTGGCCGAGTCGCCGCGACTTGGCGGTTAACACCAGATTTCAGATGCGAAAACCTCCGGTAAACGGGGCGGAAAACGTCTGGTAAGCTGGGAACACGAAAGAACGAAGCGCCCGGAGGGCCCGCTGGAAGGCGGTCCGAAGGAAGTGTCCGTTCCTTGAGAACTCAACAGCG
>NZ_JBFBFU010000037.1:0-79057 GCF_040684355.1 Kitasatospora sp. NPDC091276
TACCAGATGTTTTCCGCCCCGTTTCCGGCGCTTCGTTCATCCAACTCGCTGGCGTCTTCTGCGGCTTGACGCCCCGTCCGACGTTTCAAACTCTAGCCGATCCCCGCTCCGAAAAGCGAATCGACCGCAATCCAATAAAACGAACACGCCGAATAGGAACCAAGCCGCGACAAGACGCGACCCGGCCCGAACCAGGAAATGGTGTTTCAAAAGGATTGGCTGCCCCGGGACCGTCCGCGCGGAGATGCGTGTCCGGTGCTCCCAGCCAGGCAGCTCGAAGAACTCTACGCGTGATCGCGACCGGATGCAAACGGGGTGCAAAGGGCCGGCCGGACCCCGGGGAGAGGGGTCCGGCCGGCACGACCGCGGGGCGGGGGATCAGCTGTTGGTGGGGAAGCCGAGGTTGATGCCGCCGTGCGAGGGGTCCAGCCAGCGCTGGGTCACGGCCTTGCCGCGGGTGAAGAACTGCACGCCGTCCGGACCGTACGCGTGGGCGTCGCCGAACAGGGAGGCCTTCCAGCCGCCGAAGGAGTAATAGGCGACCGGGACCGGGATCGGCACGTTGATGCCGACCATGCCGACCTCCACCTCGAACTGGAAGCGCCGGGCCGCGCCGCCGTCGTTGGTGAAGAGGGCGGTGCCGTTGCCGTACGGGTTGGCGTTGATCAGTGCCAGGCCCTCGTCGTAGGAGGCGACGCGCACGACGGAGAGGATCGGGCCGAAGATCTCGTCGTTGTAGACGGACATGCCCGGCTTCACGTGGTCGAACAGGGTGGGGCCGAGCCAGAAGCCGTCCGAGGTCGGGGCGCCGTTCTCGTCCTCGGCGGTGACCGGGTGCTTGCGGCCGTCCACGGCGAGCTCGGCGCCGTCGGCGACCCCGGACTCGACGTAGGAGGTGACCTTGTCGCGGTGCTGGCCGGTGACCAGCGGGCCCATCTCGGAGTCGCCGTTGCAGCCGGGACCGACCTTCAGGGTGGCGATCCGCTGCTTGATCTTGTCGACCAGCTCGTCGCCGATCGGGTCGACCGCGACCAGGACGGACACGGCCATGCAGCGCTCGCCGGCCGCGCCGAAGCCCGCGTTGACCGCGGCGTCGGCGGCCAGGTCGAGGTCGGCGTCGGGCAGGACCAGCATGTGGTTCTTGGCGCCGCCCAGGGCCTGCACGCGCTTGCCGTAGCGCGTACCGGTCTCGTAGACGTAGCGGGCGATCGGGGTGGAGCCGACGAAGCTGACGGACTTGACGTCCGGGTGCTCCAGCAGGCGGTCCACGGCGGCCTTGTCGCCGTGCACGACGTTGAAGACGCCGTCCGGCAGGCCGGCCTCCTTCCACAGCCCGGCGAGGAAGTTGGCGGCGGACGGGTCCTTCTCCGAGGGCTTCAGGACGACGGTGTTGCCGGCCGCGATCGCGAGCGGGAAGAACCACATCGGCACCATGGCCGGGAAGTTGAACGGCGAGATGATCGCGACCGGGCCGAGCGGCTGGCGGATCGAGTAGACGTCGACGCCGGTGGACGCCTGCTCGGTGAAGCCGCCCTTGACGAGTTGCGGGATACCGCAGGCGTACTCGACGACCTCCAGACCACGGGCGATCTCGCCGAGCGCGTCGGAGTGGACCTTGCCGTGCTCGGACACGATGATCGCGGCCAGCTCGTCGCGGCGGGCGTTCAGCAGCTCGCGGAAGGCGAACAGCACGGTGGTGCGCTTGGCGACCGAGGCGGTGCGCCACTCCGCGAAGGCCGCGGCTGCGGCGGCCACGGCCTGGTCGACCTCGGCGATCCCGGCGAAGTCGACCTGGCCGGCGACCTGGCCGGTGGCCGGGTCGAAGATGTCACCGCGGCGGGGCGCCGCGCCGGCGGTGGCGACGGGCTCGCCGCCGATCCAGTGAGTGATGTGCTTGCTCAAGTCCGTCTGCCTCCGAAGTCCCGGGCGGCGTCCTGCCGCCGGTCCTGTCTGGCGCCGCCCGCGAGTGGGCCGGGCGACGGGATTCACGGGGCTACCGCGTTCGTCTCCAGTCTGGTGGCCGCCGCGCCAGGCCTCAACGAACAGGCTGACGGGGATCGCGGATTCAGCCTTACAGGTCGTCCGGTTGCTCGGCCGAACGCGTGAGAGAGCACGAACGTGTGAAGCCGGACCCGCAAGGACGAACACACGAGGACGGACGCGCGAGGACGGACGCGCAGCAACGAACCCGCAAGACGAGCGCGCAAGGACGAAGCGCCGCCACCCCGCGTTCAGGACTCCTCGTCTTCCAGGTACGGGTCGTGCAGACCGTCAGCCGCCTCCTGGGTCTCCAGCAGGTCCAGCCGCAGGTCCTGGGCCCAGGCGAGCGCCCACCGCTTCAGCCCGCCGACCGCTCGTGCCGCGACACCCCGGGCCCGGAACCGCCCGTCCGCCGCCTCGGCCAGCGTCTCCAGCCGGTCGGCGAGCGCCGCGGGCTGGAAGTCCGCGTCCAATTCGCCTGCCAGTGCGAGGAGCTCGCCCTCCCGGTAGCAGTCGGTGAGGGCGTGCACATCGACCAGGTCCCGCGGCATGCCGCGGTCCACCAGCAGCGCGGTGGTGAGCGCGGCGGCGTCCTCCAGGGCGACGACCGGCAGGACCACCGGCAGGACGACTGGCGGCGCCACCGGCGGGACCGCCGACAGCACCACCGCCGGCTCGCCGGGCGGGGGCGCGGCAAGGTCGAAGCGCACCGGCCGGTGGGCCAGCGGCTCCTTCCGCAGCTCCACCGAGTGCGACCGCCCGCCGAGCGCGAGCCGGACGGTGAGCTGCTCCAGTCGCGGCGTGCCCGGGCGTTCGGCGACCCCGCCGCCGGCCGCGCGGTAGGCCTCGCCCAGCGCGGCGGCCACCTCCGGCAGGTCGGCCCCGCCGGTCACCAGGGTGAGGCCGTCCTGCGGGCAGGCCGCGACGCCGTGGGCGCGCAGCGCGTGCCCACCGGCCAGGGCGAGCCCGTACCGGTCGCAGACGGGGGCCGCCAGTGCGGCGAGGCGCAGCTGGGCCGGGCCCGGTCGAAGGGGCGCGTCGACGGCGTCCGGGGCGGTGGTCACGTTTCCAGTCTGACGCGACCGCCCGCCCCGCGCGCCACCGCCGGCCGGGGCCGGAGCCCGGACCGCGGGATCACCAGCCGCTGAGCCCGGCCGCGGCCTCGTGCAGGGCGAGCTCCAGCAGCACCGGGTCGTTGAGCCGTCCGGAGCCGTCGGGCGGGACCAGCCAGCGCACCCCGCGGCTGCGGCGCTCGGGGTGCGGGACGACGATCCAGGTGCCCTCCCCCGCGCTGCGCACGCCCGTGCCGATCCAGCGGGCGGCGGTGCCGACGGGGACCAGGAAGCTGACGTGCTCGTCCCCGAAGTCGGTGAGGACGGGGCCGCAAGAGCCGGTGTCCAGGATCTCCAGCGCCGGGCGCCCGAGCCGTCCGGGGACGGAGAGGACGTCCCAGCGGCGGCCGGCCGGTAGCAGCATCAGCCCCAGTCCGGTGCGCTCCCATTGCTCCCGGAAGGCCTCCGGGTCCGGTGCCACCTGGGCGAGCCAGTGCAGTCCGGTGCTCTCCATGTCTGTCCCCGCTTCTTGCCGCTGGTTCCGGTCGGGTCGTCCCGGTCGGGACGCGGCGGGGAGACCGAGACCCGCCGTCACCAAGGAGAGGCGGACGGCGGGTCTCTCTTACACGGATAACACGGATGACACGGATAACGCGGACAACGGGGTCAGCTGTCGAAGCCGAGCCCCATGCGGTCGAGCGTGCGCAGCCAGAGGTTGCGGTGGCCGCCGTTGCGGTCCGAGCGCTCCAGCGAGCGGGTGGTGATCTCGATCCCGGCCCAGCGCACCGGCTCGGGCGGGAACGGCAGCGGCTTGCTGCGCACCATGTCCAGCGAGGTGCGCTCGGTGCGCTCGCCGGACAGCAGGTCGAGCATCACCTCGGCGCCGAAGCGCGTCGCGCCGACGCCGAGCCCGGTGTACCCGGCCGCGTACGCGACCTTGCCCCGGTAGGCGGTGTCGAAGAACGCCGAGAACCGGCTGCAGGTGTCGATGGCACCGCCCCAGGCGTGGGTGAACCGCAGGCCCTCCAGCTGCGGGAAGCAGCGGAAGAAGTGGTTCGCCAGCGTGCGGAAGGTCTCCGGCCGCTGGTCGTACTCGTGCCGGACGTGGCCGCCGTAGTGGTAGACGGCGTCGTAGCCGCCCCACAGGATCCGGTTGTCGGCGGAGAGCCGGAAGTAGTGGAACTTGTTGGCGCTGTCGCCGAGTCCCTGCCGGCCGCGCCAGCCGATCGCGGCGAGCTGTTCGTCGCTGAGCGGCTCGGTCATCAGCGCGTAGTCGTACACCGGCACGACGTACGGCCGGACCCTCTTGACCAGCGACGGGAACACGTTGGTGCCGAGTGCGACGCGCCGGGCGAAGACCCGTCCGTACGGGGTGCGGACGGCCATGCCGCTGCCGTACTCCCGCAGGTCGGTGGCCCGGGTGTGCTCGAAGATCCGCACGCCCTGGCCGAGGCAGGCGTCCCGCAGGCCCCAGGCGAGCTTGGCGGGGTGGACCATCGCCACGCCCTCCTTGTCCCAGAGGCCGCCGAGGAAGGTCGGCGAGTCGACCTCGGCGCGCAGCTCGTCGGCGTCCAGGACGGTGATGTCGAAGCCGTACCGGGCGACGGCCTCGGCGATCTCGTGGAGTTCCTCGACCTGGTGTGGCTGGGTGGCGACGTCGATCTCGCCGGTGCGCTCCCACTCGGCGTCGATGCCGTAGCGCTTGAGGGTGGCCTCGATGCCGTCCAGGTTGGCGGCACCGAGGCGTTCCAGCTGGGCGAGTTCGGCGGGCCAGCGTTGCAGGCCGTTGCCGAAGCCGTGGGTGAGGCTGGCCGCGCAGAATCCGCCGTTGCGCCCGGACGCGGCCCACCCGACCTCGTTGCCCTCGACCAGCACGACGTCCAGCGAGGGGTCGCGTTCCTTGGCGATGAGGGCGGTCCACAGGCCGGAGTAGCCGCCGCCGACGACCAGCAGGTCGCAGGTGGTGTCGCCGACCAGGGCGGGCAGCGCCGCCGGCCGGCCCGGGTCCTCCAGCCAGAAGGGGGTGGGCCTGGCGTCACTGAGTGCGCGGGCGGAGTCCATGCATTATCAGCCACTTTCTGTACTTAGGCGATGGTTTGTTCGGCCACCACACCCGACCGTACGTCAGGCGGTGGCCTTCCGGCGGTTGCCCAGCCACTGGCCGCCGACGGTCAGCGCGACGGCGGCGATGAACATCGCGGTGCCGATGACGTTCACCTGCACCGGGATGCCGCGCTGCGACGCGCCCCAGACGAACATCGGGAAGGTGACCGTGGTCGGGCCCGAGTTGAACTGGGTGATGATGAAGTCGTCGAAGGAGAGCGCGAAGCTGAGCAGCGCTCCCGCCGCGATGCCGGGGGAGGCCAGCGGCAGGGTGACCCGCAGGAAGGTCTGGGTGGGGGTCGCGTAGAGGTCCTGGGCGGCCTGTTCGAGCCTCGGGTCCATGCTCATCACGCGGGCCTTGACGGCCGTCACCACGAAGCTGAGGCAGAACATGATGTGCGCGATGAGGATGGTGGTGAAGCCGAACGGGATGCGCATGTTGAGGAACAGCGTCCCGAGCGAGGCGGCCATGACCACCTCGGGCATGGCCATCGGCAGGAAGATCATCGCGGTGGTGGCCGAGCGGCCGCGGAAGCGGTAGCGGGCCAGCGCGAAGGCGACCATGGTGCCGAGCACGGTGGCGCCGATGGTGGCGAGCACCGCGATCTGCAGGCTGAGCGAGAGCGACTGGCACATGTCGGCCACGCCGCAGGGGTTGGTCCAGGCGTCGGTGGAGAACTCGTTCCACTCGTAGTTGAACTTGCCGACCGGCTTGTTGAACGAGAAGGCGAGCACGACCAGGTTGGGCAGCACCAGGTAGGCGAGGGCCAGCAGGCCGGCCAGCACCACCAGGTGGGCGCGTATCCACTTGGTAATCCGGGACATCAGACCAGTTCCTCCGTCCCGGCCTTGCGCATGTAGACCGTCACCATGCCCAGGATCAGGGCCATCAGGATGAAGCTCAGTGCGGCAGCCGTGGGGTAGTCGAGCACGTTCAGGAACTGCTTCTGGATGCCGTTGCCGACCATCTGCTCGCTCGGCGAGCCCAGCAGCTGGGCGTTGATGTAGTCGCCGGAGGCCGGGATGAAGGTGAGCAGGGTGCCGGCGACCACCCCGGGCAGCGAGATCGGGAAGGTGACCTTGCGGAAGGTGGTGAACGGCCGGGCGTACAGGTCGCCGGCCGCCTCGTGCAGGCGGGGGTCGATCCGCTCCAGCGAGGTGTACAGCGGCAGGATCATGAACGGCAGGAAGTTGTAGGTGAGACCGCAGACCACGGCGAGCGGCGTGGCGAGCACCCGGTCGCCGGAGGTGAGGCCGAGCGCGTTGGTGACGTCCAGGACGTGCAGGGTGTTGAGCACCCCGACCACCGGCCCGCCGTCGGACAGGATGGTCTTCCAGGCCAGCGTGCGGATCAGGAAGCTGGTGAAGAACGGCGCGATGACCAGGATCAGGATGACGTTGCGCCAGCGCTTGCTGGCCTTGAAGGCGATCGTGTACGCGAGCGGGTAGCCGACGGCCAGGCAGAGCACGGTGGCGATGCCCGCGTAGGAGAACGAGCGGACGAAGTGCCACTTGTACTCGACCAGGGCGTCCCAGTAGGTCGCGAGGTGCCAGGTGACCTTGAAGCCCGCTTCGAGCGAGCCGGTCTGCAGCGAGGTGGACGCCTGGTAGACCATCGGGACGGCGAAGAAGACGACGAGCCAGGCGATGCCGGGCAGCAGCAGCCAGTACGCGGTGAGCTTGCGCTTCGGCTTCCGCGCCGGTTCCGCGAGCGGTATGACCTGTGACGGGGCGGCCGGGGTGGTGGTGGTCATGCGGCCTCCTCCGCGGTGCCCGCGTCGATCGCCTGCGCGGCGTCCAGCGCGAAGGAGTGCGCCGGGTTCCAGTGCAGCAGGACGGGCGCGCCGGGGACGATCCGGGCGTCGCGCTCCATGTTCTGCTCGAAGACGGTGACCTCCTGGCCGCCGTCGGTGCGCACCACGTACTGGGTGGAGACGCCGATGAAGCTGGAGTCGAGGACGGTGCCGGCCAGCCGGTTGCGGCCGTCGGCGACCTCGGCGGAGGCGTGCGCGATGGTGATCTTCTCCGGGCGCACGCCCAGGTGGACCTGCCTGGCCTCGGTGGCGCAGCGCGCCTTGGGCACGGCGAGGCGGACGCCGGCCGCGCTGAGCAGCAGGTCGCCGCCGTCGCTGCCGGTGACCTCGGCGGGCAGCAGGTTGGACTGGCCGAGGAAGTTGGCCACGAAGGTGGTGGCGGGGTTCTCGTACAGCTCGGCGGGGGCGCCCAGTTGCTCAACCCGGCCGCCGTTCATCACCGCGATGGTGTCGGCCATCGTCATGGCCTCCTCCTGGTCGTGGGTGACGTGCACGAAGGTGATGCCGACCTCGGTCTGGATCCGCTTGAGCTCCAGCTGCATCTGGCGGCGGAGCTTGAGGTCGAGCGCGCCGAGCGGCTCGTCGAGGAGCAGCACCTGGGGGTGGTTGATCAGGGCGCGGGCGACGGCGACGCGCTGCTGCTGGCCGCCGGAGAGCTGGTGCGGCTTGCGCCGGGCATACTGGCCGAGTTCGACCAGCTCCAGCATCTCCTCGACCTGCTTCTTGACGTCCTTGCGGCCGCGGCGGCGCAGGCCGAAGGCGACGTTCTCGAAGATGTCGAGGTGCGGGAAGAGCGCGTAGCTCTGGAAGACGGTGTTCACCGGCCGCTTGTACGGGGGCAGGGCGGTGACGTCCTGGCCGCCGATCAGGACGGTGCCGCTGGTGGGCTCCTCCAGGCCCGCGATCATGCGCAGGGTGGTGGTCTTGCCGCAGCCGGAGGCGCCGAGCAGGGCGAAGAAGGAGCCCTGCGGGACGGTGAGGTCGAGCGGGTGGACGGCGGTGAAGGCGCCGTAGGTCTTGCCGATGCCGGTGAGGCGGACGTCGCCGCCGGCGGCCGCGTCGCGCTGCTGGTCTGTCATGGGTGTCTTCCTGGGTTCTCTGCCGGGAGTGGGCCGCGCGTGGGGGTCAGGCGCCGATGAGCTTGGAGAACTTCTGCTCGAAGTCGCTCTCCTCGGTCTCGGTGAGGGTGCGGAACACGTGCGACTTGGCCGCCATCTCGGGGGTGGGTACGACCAGCGGGTTGGCCGCGCTGTCCGGGGCGAGGGTGGCGAGTTCGTCCTTCATCCCGGTCACGGCGGAGACGAAGCCGATGCCCGCGACCAGCTGCGCCGCGATCTTCGGCTGATAGTAGAAGTCGATCAGCTTTTCCGCGTTCGCCTTGTGCTGCGCCCGGGCCGGGACCAGCATGTTGTCCGTCGAGGAGACGTAGCCCTTCTCCGGGATGACGAACTCGATGTCCGGGTTGTCGGCGCGCAGTTGGATCAGGTCGCCGCCCCAGGCGACGCAGGCCGCGATGTCGCCGGAGGACAGCTCCTGGCCGTAGTCGTTGCCGGTGAAGCGGCGGATCTGCTTGCTGTCGACGCCCTTCTGCAGCCGGGCGACGGCGGCGTCGTAGTCGTCGGCGGTGAACTTCGCCGGGTCCTTGCCCAGGTCCAGCAGGGTGATCCCGATGCTGTCGCGCATCTCGGAGAGGAAGGTGACCCGGCCCTTGAGGTCGGGGTCGTCCAGCAGTTGGGAGACGCTGGTGACCTCCTTCCCCTTGGTCGCCTTCTTGTTGTAGGCGATGACGACCTGGATGCCGGCCCACGGGTAGGAGTACAGCCGGCCCGGGTCCCAGTCGGGGGCGCGGAAGCGGGAGTCGATGGTGGTGATCGCGGTGGTGACGTTCGCCGGGTTGAGCTTCTGCGCCCAGCCGAGCCGGATCAGCCGGGCGGCCATCCAGTCGGTGAGGACCATCAGGTCGCGGCCGGTGTCCTGGCCGGCCGCGAGCTGCGGCTTGACCTTGCCGAAGAACTCGACGTTGTCGTTGACGTCCTCGTTGTACCTGACCTTGACGCCGGTGGCCGCGGTGAAGGCGTCCAGGGTGCCGTGCTTCTGCTTGTCCTTCTCGTCGGTGTCGATGTACAGCGGCCAGTTGGAGAAGTTGACCACCTTCTCGCTGTCCGAGAGGTCCTTGGCGGCGTTGGCGGTCGAGTCGCCGCCGACGGTCCTGGCCGCCGGGATCCCGCAGGCGGCCAGCGTGCCCGCACCGGCGGTCAGCGCGGCGGCCCGCAGCAGGGTACGGCGGCCGATCGCGGCCCGGCCGCTGGTCAGGCTGCGTTCCCAGGCCTTGCGGACCGGTTCGGGCAGACCGTCGGTGAACTCGTTGAACGCCATGGAACGGGCCTCCTGGGGGTAAGAGGTCGAATCGGGGCGCCCTGGGGGCGGCGCCCCTGGGCAGGGGTTATCTGTCTCCGAAGACGGTGCGGTGCCAGTCCTTGCGGGCGACCGCGGTGGTGTCGAACATGACGTGCTTGACCTGGGTGTACTCGTCCAGCGAGTACTGGGACATGTCCTTGCCGTAGCCGGACGCCTTGTAGCCGCCGTGCGGCATCTCGCTGATGATCGGGATGTGGTCGTTGACCCAGACGCACCCGGCCGCGATCTCCCGGGTGGCGCGCAGCGAGCGGTGCACGTTGCCCGTCCAGGCGGAGGCGGCCAGGCCGTAGGGGGTGTCGTTGGCCAGCCGCAGGCCCTCGTCGTCGGTGTCGAAGGGCAGCACGACCAGCACCGGGCCGAAGATCTCGCCCTGGACCACCTCGCTGTCCTGGGCGGCGCCGGTGATCAGGGTGGGCGCGTAGTACGCGCCGCGGGTGAGGTCGGTGCCGTCGTGGCCCTTCTCCGGCGCGCGGCCGCCGGTGACCACGGTGGCGTAGGAGCGGGCGCGTTCGACGAAGCCGGCCACCCGGTCCCGGTGGGTGTACGAGACCAGCGGGCCGAGGTCGGTGTGCGGGTTGAGCGGGTCGCCGATCCGGATCGCGGCGTACAGCTCGGCCACGCCGGCCACGAACGCGTCGTACAGCGGGCGCTGGACGTACGCGCGGGTGGCGGCGGTGCAGTCCTGGCCGCCGTTGATCAGCGAGGCGGCGACCGCGCCGTGCACGGCGGCGTCGAGGTCGGCGTCGTCGAAGACCACGAACGGGGCCTTGCCGCCGAGCTCCAGGTGGGTGCGCTTGACGCTCGCGGTGGCGAGTTCGGCGACCCTGCGGCCGACCGGGGTGGAGCCGGTGAAGGACACCATGGCGACGTCCGGGTGCGCGACCAGGTGCTCGCCGGTGGTGCGTCCGGCGCCGGTGACCACGTTGACCACGCCGTCCGGGATGCCCGCCTCGGTGCAGGCCCGGGCGAACATCAGCGAGGTGAGCGGGGTCAGCTCGGACGGCTTGAGCACGATGGTGTTGCCCGCCGCGATCGCCGGCAGGACCTTCCAGGCGGCCATCTGCAGCGGGTAGTTCCACGGCGAGATCGAGCCGACCACTCCGATCGCCTCGCGGCGCACGTAGGAGGTGTGGTCGCCGGAGTACTCGCCGGCCGCCTTGCCCTCCAGGTTGCGGGCGGCGCCGGCGAAGAACGCCACGTTGTCGATGGTGCCGGGGACGTCGAACTCGGTGGCCAGCTTGACCGGCTTGCCGGTCTGCGCGGTCTCCACCCGGGCGAGGTCGGCACTCGCCGAGGCCAGGACGGCGGCCAGTGCGGTCAGCGCCTCGGAGCGGGCACCGGGGGTGGCGCGGGACCAGCCGGGCAGGGCCGCCTTCGCGGCGGCCACGGCCGCGTCGACCTCGCCGGTGGTGGCCAGGGCGACCTGCTCGACCACGCTGCCGTCCGCGGGGTTGACGACCTGGAAGGGCTCGCCGCTCCCCCGGGTCTGACGGCCCGCGATGTACTGCGCGCCCGCGCCGAAGTCGGTCAGGTCCATCTGGTTCCTCCAAGTGCCGGTGGGTCGACTGCCACGGCGATTCTCACGGTTGTGCCGTGGGGGAATCCGACCGGCTGATCACCGGGGTTGCGCGATCCTGGCAGTCCGGCGGACTCCGGACAAGGGATTCCGCTGTTGCATTCCGGCAACGCGATGGATTCCGGCGTGAGGTCTGTTTTTCGCCACAGCCGACCCGCTGACCATGCCCGCTGCCGCCCCGGCGTGACAAGGGTCACTGCGACAACCTCGGCGGGTAGGGCCTTACAGGGTGCAAGGGTTCACCGAGGGCGACAGGTCGTCGCCGCGATGGATGATTTACCTGACACTCTGGTCCCTCAAGGCCCTGGAGGCCCGCGATGCTCCCCACCGTCGCCCGCGTGCTCGACCTGGAGGTGATGCGGCGCGGCCTGCCCCAGGTCGTCGCCGGCGCCGACCACCTGGAGCGGCCTGTCCGCTGGGTCCACGTGAGCGAACTGCCCGACGTCGCCGGGATGCTCCAGGGCGGCGAACTGGTGCTCACCACCGGCATCGCGCTGCCCGACGACCGCGAGGGCCTGGCCCGCTACGTCCGCGAACTGGACGAGGTGGGGGTCGCCGGCCTGGTCGTCGAGTACGGCCGGCGCTACTTCGACTCGCTGCCCCGCGCCCTGGTGCACGCCGCCGAACAGCGCGGCCTGCCGCTCATCACGCTCCGCCGCGAGCTGCGCTTCGTCGCCGTCACCGAGGCCGTGCACGCGCTGGTGGTCAACGCCCAGCTGGAGCAGCTGCGCGTCTCCGAGGCCGTCCACCAGGTGTTCAACGAGCTGGTGGTGGAGGGCGCCGAGCCGCCCGAGGTGATCCGCCAGGTGGCCCGGATGGCGGGCGCGCCGGTCGTCCTGGAGAACCTCGCGCACCAGGTGCTCGCCCACGACACCGCCGGCCGCCCGGAGGTCGAACTGCTGGAGGACTGGGAGCGCCGCTCCCGCGGGGTCCGCCCGCCCGGCCGCACCGGGCACGACCCGCGCAGCGGCTGGCTGGTGACCACGGTCGGCGCCCGCGGCCAGGACTGGGGCCGGCTGGTACTGGTGCAGGATCCGGGCCCGCTGCCCGAGAACGAGGCCCACCCGCACACCATGCTGCTGGAGCGCGGCGCCTCCGCGCTGGCACTCAACCGGCTGGTGGTGCGCGACCGGGAGAGCCTGGAGCGGCAGACCCACCGCACCCTGCTGTCCGGCATCCTCACCCACGCGCTGACCGTCTCCGAGGTGGCCCTGCGCGCCCAGGCGCTCGGCGTCCCGCTGGAGGGCCGTCGGCTGGTCGGGGTGGTGCTGCGGCAGCGGCGCGGCCCGATCCCGGCCGCTCTGGAGGCGCAGGCCCGGCTGCGCGACTTCACCGAGCTCGCCGCGGGGGCCGTCCGGGCCTGCCGGCTCTCCGCCCTGGTCGGCGCGCTGGACGACGAGGGCGTCGGCGTGCTGATCACGCTCGGCACCCAGCAGGACGAGCACGCCGCCCTGGACGCCTTCTCGGCCACGCTGCGCCGGATGTCGGCCGAGGCCGGCCGGGACGACGCCGCCGCCGCACCGGCCCCGGTGGTCGCGGTCGGCTCCTCGGTCGGCTCCGTCCGGGACGCCCGGCGCACCCTGCTGGAGGCCACCCAGGTCGCCGACGCGGCCCTGCACGACGCGCCCGGCGGCCGGGCCGCCTCGTACTACCGGCTGCCGGACGTCCGGCTGCGCGGCCTGCTCCACCTGCTGCGCGACGACGCCCGGCTGCAGACCTACGTGGAGCGGGAGCTCGGCCCGCTGCTGGCCCACGACGCCGAGCACAACGGCCAGTTGGTGCAGATGCTGCGGATCTACCTGGAGCAGGGCCGGAACAAGTCGGCGGCGGCCGACGCCGCGCACCTGTCCCGGCCGTCCTTCTACGACCGCCTGCACAAGGTCGAGCGGATCCTCGGCGTCGACCTCGACCAGGTGGAGTCCTGCCTCTCCCTGCACGTGGCACTGCTCGCCCTGGACGCCGTCCGCCGCTGACCGCTGCACGCCGGTGGCCTACACGCCGGTGATGCGCCCCCAGACCTTGTGCAGTTCGGGCCGCTCCGCCGAGGTGACGTCGCGCATGGTGTGCAACCGGGCGCGCATCTCGTCGGTCGGGAAGAGCAGCGGGTTCTCCGCCAGCTCGGCCTTGTCCTTGTCACCGCTGGCCGCCAGCACCTCGCGGGCGGCCGGCACCGGGCAGATGTACTGGACGAACGCGGCGAGTTCGGCGGCCACCTCGGGCTGGTAGTAGTGGTCGATCAGCAGCTCGGCGTTGCGCTTGTGCCGGGCCCGGTTGGGGATCATCAGGCTCTCCGCCCACAGCTCGCCTCCCTCCTGCGGCACCACGAACTCGATGTCCGGGTTCTGGGCGGTCAGTTGGACGGCGTCGCCGGAGTAGGCCTGGCAGGCGACGGCGGCGCCGGAGGCGAGGTCGCTGGTGTAGTCGTTGCCGGTGAAGCGGCGGATGTGGCCGGTGTCGACCATCTTCTGCACGGTGTCCATCGCCCGGTGCGCGTCGTCCTCGCCGAACCGGGAGACGTCCGCGCCCTGGGCGAGCATCAGCAGCCCGAGCGCCTCGTCCAGCCCGGCGAACAGGGTGACCCGGCCCTTGAGGTCGGGCGCCCAGAGGTCCGCGGTCGACTTCAGCTCCCGGCCGAGCGCCTTGCGGTTGTACGCGATGCCGGTGATCCCGGACTGCCAGGGCACGCTGCGCCGGCGCCCGGGGTCGAAGGCCGGGTCGGCGAGCTGCGGGTCCAGGTTGGCGGTGACGTTGGGCAGGTTGGCCCGGTCCATGGCCTGCACCCAGCCGAGCGAGACGTACCGGCCGGCCATCCAGTCGCTGACCACCATGAGGTCCCGGCCGGGGTCGGCGCCCTGGGTGAGCACCGGGCTGATCTTGCCGAAGAACTCGTCGTTGTCGTTGATGTCCTCGGTGTAGGTGACCGCGATGCCGGTCCGCTCGGTGAAGGCGTCCAGGGTCGGCCGGTGCCCCTGGTCGTCGGTGTCGATGTACTGGGTCCAGTTGGAGAAGGCGAGCCGCTGCTCGCGGTCCGAACGGTCCTGGACCGAGCGGCGGTCCTCGGCGACGTACGCGGACGGGATGCCGCAGCCGGTCAGCGTGCCGGCGCCGAGCAGCGCGGCCCCGCCGAGCACCGAACGCCGGCGGATCGTACGGGAGTTGTGGGGGCGGGTCGGGGTGGTGCTGCTGGGCATGGGGAAGGCCTCCGGAGCGTGGGACGGCCCCGGGCGTGCGCGACACCCGGGGCCGTCCGGTCGGTACGTCAGACGGTGTGCACGTCGGCGAGCGACAGCACCTCGTCGAGCACCGCGAGACCGGTCTTGGCCTCCTCCTCGGTGACGGTGCACGGCGGGACGACGTGGAGGCGGTTCATGTTGACGAACGGCCAGAGCCCGCGCTGCTTGCAGGCGGCGGCCAGCTCGGCCATCGGCGCGTTGGCGGCGCCGGCCGCGTTGTACGGGACCAGCGGCTCGCGGGTCCCGCGGTCCTTCACCAGGTCGAGCGCCCAGAACACGCCGAGGCCGCGGACCTCGCCGATCGAGGGGTGCCGCTCGGCCAGCTCCCGCAGGCCGGGGCCGAGCACGGTCTCGCCGATGTGCTTGGCGTTCTCGACGATGCCCTCCTCCGCCATGGCGGTGATGGTGGCGACGGCCGAGGCGCAGGCCAGCGGGTGGCCGGAGTAGGTGAGCCCGCCCGGGAACGCCCGCTCGGCGAAGGTGGCGGCGATCTCGGCGCTGATCGCCACGCCGCCCAGCGGGACGTAGCCCGAGTTGACGCCCTTGGCGAAGGTCAGCAGGTCCGGGGTGACACCCCAGTGGTCGGCCGCGAACCACTCGCCGGTGCGGCCGAAGCCGGCCATCACCTCGTCGAGGATGAACACGATGCCGAAGCGGTCGCAGATCTCCCGGACCCCGGCCAGGTAGCCCGCCGGCGGGATCAGGATGCCCGCCGTACCGACCACGGTCTCCAGGATGATCGCCGCGATCGTCCCGGGGCCCTCGAAGGCGATCACCTGCTCCAGGTGCTCCAGTGCGCGCTCGCACTCCTGCGCCTCGTTCTCGGCGTGGAAGTTGGAGCGGTAGGCGTACGGGCCCCAGAAGTGCACCACGCCGGAGACGCCGGTCTCGTTGGCCCAGCGGCGCGGGTCGCCGGTGAGGGCGATCGCGTTGGCGGTGGCGCCGTGGTACGAGCGGTAGGCGGACATGACCTTCTGCCGGCCGGTGTGCAGCCGGGCCAGCCGGACGGCGTTCTCGACCGCCTCGGCGCCGCCGTTGGTGAAGAAGATCTTGTCGAGGTCGCCGGGGGTGCGCTCGGCGATCAGCCGGGCGGCCTCGCTGCGCGCCTCGACCGCGAAACCGGGGGCGATGGTGCAGAGCTTCGCCGCCTGCTCCTGGATCGCGGCGACCACCTTCGGGTGCTGGTGACCGATGTTGGTGTTGACCAGCTGCGAGGAGAAGTCGAGGTAGCGGTTGCCGTCGTAGTCCCAGAAGTACGAGCCCTCGGCGCCGGCCACCGCGAGGGGGTCGATCAGCGCCTGGGCGGACCACGAGTGGAAGACGTGCGCGCGGTCGGCGGCCTTGACCGCCTGGCCGGCGGCTGAGTCAGCGGTGGGGATGCTCATGCCGGTAAGGCTAGGGAGTCGCGGCCCCGAAGTGCAGTTTCATCTTGTCAGCCGGTCACGCGAACGGCCGACAGGATGCAAAGACACCGGGCCCGGGTCGAAAGGACCCGGGCCCATTGTCCGTTCACACGATGGACGCGCGATCAGATCGCGGTCATACAGCGCCCGACCGCCACGACCCGCTAGATCGCGGTCATACAGCGCCCGACCGTCACGACCCGCTAGATCGCGGTCATGACGTGCTTCACCCGGGTGTAGTCCTCGAAGCCGTACGCGGAGAGGTCCTTGCCGTAGCCGGACTTCTTGAAGCCGCCGTGCGGCATCTCGGCGACCAGCGGGATGTGGGTGTTGATCCAGACGCAGCCGAAGTCCAGCCGGCGCGACATCCGCATGGCGCGGGCGTGGTCCTTGGTCCACACCGAGGAGGCCAGCGCGAAGTCGACGCCGTTGGCGTAGTCGACGGCCTGGTCCTCGTCGGTGAACTTCTGCACGGTGATGACCGGGCCGAAGACCTCGTTCTGGATGATCTCGTCGTCCTGCCGCAGGCCGGAGACGACGGTCGGGGCGTAGAAGTAGCCCTTCTCGCCGACCTGGTGGCCACCGGCCTCGACCTTGGCGTGGGCGGGCAGCCGCTCGATGAAGCCGGCCACCTGCTTCAGCTGGTTGGCGTTGTTCAGCGGGCCGTACAGCACGTCCTCGTCGTCCACGCCGCCGGTCTTGGTCTCGGCCGCGGCCTTGGCCAGCGCCTCGACGAAGGCGTCGTGGATCGACTCGTGCACCAGCACGCGGGTGGCGGCGGTGCAGTCCTGGCCGGCGTTGAAGTAGCCCGCGACCGAGATGCCCTCGACGGCCTCGGCGATGTCGGCGTCCTCGAAGACCACGACCGGGGCCTTGCCGCCCAGCTCCAGGTGGACGCGCTTGACGTCCTTGGAGGCGGACTCGGCGACCTGGATGCCGGCCCGGACCGAACCGGTGATGGAGGCCATCGCCGGGGTCTTGTGCTCGACCATCAGCCGGCCGGTCTCGCGGTCGCCGCAGATCACGTTGAAGACGCCGGCCGGCAGCTCCAGGTCCTTGAGGACGCCGCCGATGATCTCGGCGAGCAGGACGGTGGAGGCCGGGGTGGTGTCCGAGGGCTTCAGGACGACGGTGTTGCCCGCGGCGATGGCCGGGGCGAACTTCCAGACGGCCATCATCATCGGGTAGTTCCACGGCGCGACCTGGGCACAGACGCCGACCGGCTCGCGGCGGACGATCGAGGTCATCCCGTCCATGTACTCCCCGGCGGCCTTGCCCTCCAGCATGCGGGCGGCACCGGCGAAGAAGCGGATCTGGTCCACCATCGGACCGATCTCCTCCGAGAGGGTCAGCCCGCGCGGCTTGCCCGTGTTGCGGACCTCCGCCTCGACGAGCTCGTCGGCCCGGGCCTCGACCGCGTCGGCGATCTTGAGCAGCAGCTTCTGGCGGGTGCTCGGGGTGGCGTCACGCCAGACCGGGAAGGCGGCGGCGGCCGAGGCCATGGCGGCGTCCACATCGGAGGCACCGGACAGCGGGGACGTCGCGTAGACCTCACCGGTGGTGGGGTCGACGATGTCGAGCGTGCGGCCGTCCGCCGCGTCGACGAACTCACCGTTGATGTAGTTGCGCAGCGTGCGAAGGTCGCTCACGGGGTCTCTCCTCGGTCTGGGCCTGCGGCGTTGCAGTTTCCGGCGCCATGGTACGTCGGCTGGTCCGGCGCACGAAGGGTGTCGGGTGGCCGGGCCCTGGACGGCGCGGTCCACTGGTTTGGGGGAACGCGCGCTGCGCTGCGGGGCTGCGCGCGTACCGTGCCAGGGTAGCCGCATGACTGCTGGTATCGACAGGTGCAGTGCACGTAGGCGATGAAATCCGTACGCGGATTCCAAGATCACGACGAAATCAGCAGATTCCTCGCTTGCGAACAGGAGAACGATCAGGCACAGTGGCGGCGTGGCCAACCGCGACCGGAACGCGAGCGTTCCCCTCGATGCCGCCTCCAAGGCGATCATCGAGCAGCTCCAGGAGGACGGACGCCGCCCGTACGCCGCCATCGGCAAGGCCGTCGGCCTGTCCGAAGCGGCCGTGCGCCAGCGCGTCCAGAAGCTGCTCGACCAGGGCGTGATGCAGATCGTCGCCGTCACGGACCCGCTCACCGTCGGCTTCACCCGCCAGGCGATGGTCGGCATCCGGGTCGAGGGCGACATCGAGCCCGTCGCCGACGCGCTGGCCGCCCTCGACGAGGTCGACTACGTCGTCTGCACCGCAGGCTCGTTCGATCTCCTGGCCGAACTGGTCTGCGAGGACGACGAGCACCTGCTCGAACTGATCAACAAGCGCATCCGCGCGCTTCCCGGCGTGCGGAGCACCGAGAGCTTCGTCTACCTGAAGCTCCGGAAACAGACCTACACCTGGGGCACCCGATGACAGCCGACCCGGCGCAGAAGGACCTTTCCAAGACCGCCTACGACCACCTGTGGATGCACTTCACCCGCATGTCGTCGTACGAGAACTCCCCCGTGCCGACGATCGTCAAGGGCGAAGGCACCTACGTCTGGGACGACAAGGGACGCAAGTACCTCGACGGCCTCGCCGGCCTGTTCGTCGTCCAGGCCGGCCACGGCCGCGAGGAGCTGGCCGAGGCCGCCGCCAAGCAGGCCAAGGAGCTCGCCTTCTTCCCGGTGTGGAGCTACGCCCACCCGAAGGCCGTCGAGCTGGCCGAGCGCCTGGCCAACTACGCCCCGGGCGACCTGAACAAGGTCTTCTTCTCCACCGGTGGCGGCGAGGCCGTCGAGACCGCCTGGAAGCTCGCCAAGCAGTACTTCAAGCTGACCGGCAAGCCGACCAAGTACAAGGTCATCTCGCGCGCCGTCGCCTACCACGGCACCCCGCAGGGCGCCCTGTCGATCACCGGCCTGCCGGGCCTGAAGGCCCCGTTCGAGCCGCTGGTGCCGGGCACCCACAAGGCCCCGAACACCAACATCTACCGCGCCCCCGCCTTCCTCGAAGGCCCGGACGGCACGGTCGACCCCGAGGCCTACGGCCGCTGGTGCGCCGACGAGATCGAGGTGGCCATCCTCAACGAGGGCGCCGAGACCGTCGCCGCCGTCTTCGTCGAGCCGGTGCAGAACGCCGGCGGCTGCTTCCCGCCGCCGCCCGGGTACTTCCAGCGCCTGCGCGAGATCTGCGACCGCCACGACGTGCTGCTGGTCTCGGACGAGGTCATCTGCGCCTTCGGCCGCCTGGGCACCATGTTCGGCGCCGACAAGTTCGGCTACCAGCCCGACATGATCACCTGCGCCAAGGGCATGACCTCGGGCTACTCCCCGATCGGCGCCACGATCATCTCGGACCGCCTCGCCGAGCCGTTCTACAAGGGCGACAACACCTTCCTGCACGGCTACACCTTCGGCGGCCACCCGGTCTCCTCCGCGGTGGCGCTGGCCAACCTCGACATCTTCGAGCGCGAGGGCCTGAACCAGAACGTCCTCGACAACGAGGCCGCGTTCCTGGGCACCCTGAACAAGCTGCGCGACCTGCCGATCGTCGGCGACGTCCGCGGCAACGGGTACTTCTACGGCATCGAGCTCGTGAAGGACAAGGTCACCAAGGAGTCGTTCAACGACGACGAGGTCGAGCGCGTCCTCTACGGCTTCCTGTCGAAGGCCCTCTTCGACAACGGCCTGTACTGCCGCGCCGACGACCGTGGCGACCCGGTCATCCAGCTGGCCCCGCCGCTGATCTCCAACCAGTCGACCTTCGACGAGATCGAGCAGATCCTGCGGACCAGCCTCACCGACGCGTGGGCGAAGATCTGACCCCCTGATCCTCCTTCCCCACCCTCCGCCGAAGGGCGGTCCCACTCCCCCGGGACCGCCCTTCGGCGTTTTCCGGCGCGGACAGCCGATCAAACATGCCTGATTGCGGGTGATTTACCCGCGATGGACCAGAGCGCCGCAACCGCACCAGGCCCCAGTCGTTCTAATCTGACGACTGTCATATCCCTGCGGCCACCCAGGATGGAACCTCATGTCAGCGGCACCGCCTGACAACGACGTGCTGTGGGCCCGGGGGATCGTCAAGTCCCATCACGGCACCCCCGCCCTGCGGGGCATCTCGATCGGCGTCCGCGAGGGCGAAGTGCTCGCCGTCACCGGCCCGCGCGGCTCCGGCAAGAGCACCCTCCTCGGCTGCCTCTCCGCCCTCCTCACCGTCGACGAGGGCGAGGTCTGGTTCAACAGCGCGCCCGTCCACACCCTCGGCCGGGCCGGGCGCGAACGGCTGCGCCGCGACCGCTTCGGCTTCGTCGGCTCCGAACCCCACCTGGTGCCCGAACTGACCGCCCGGGAGAACGTCGCCCTGCCGCTGCTGCTCGCCGGCGCCGGCAACAAGGCCGCCTACACCGCCGCCGACGAATGGCTGGAACGCCTCGACGTCGGCGAGGTCGCCCGGCAGCGCCCCGACCGGCTGCTCCAGGACCAGCGCCAGCGGATCGCCGTCGCCCGCGCCCTCGCCCCGCTGCCGCCCGTCGTCTTCGCCGACGACCCCACCGCCCCGCTCCACCGCGAGGCCGCCGACCAGGTCCTGCGGATACTGACCAGCGCGGCCCGGTCGCACCAGCTCACCCTCGTCCTGGCCACCCACGACCCCGAGCTCGTCCGGTTCGCGGACCGCGCCGTCGCCCTCGTCGACGGCCGGCTCACCGCCCCCGCCGCCCCCGTCCCGCGCGGCCCCGCCGTCCCGGGGGCGGCCGGCGCGTCCGCCGTCTCGGCCACCCGCCGCTGACGACGCCGAGCCGCTGAAAGAGTCGACGTGTTCTATCTCCGTCTGGCCCGGGGCTACCGGGTGCCCGACCTCGGCCGCTGGCTGCTCACCGTGCTGGCCGCCGCCGTGGTCTCCGCCTTCCTGCTGCGCTCCCTCGGCCGGGCGATGAGCGACCCGCTCGGCGGCGAGGACGCGCTGGTGCGACTGCTCTGGTGCCTGCCCCCGCTCGCCGCCGTCGCCTGGTTCGCGGCCGTCACCGCCCGCGCCGTACCCGCCCAGCGGCCCGAACGGATCACCGGCCTGCGCGCCGCCGGAGCCGGCTCCGGCCGGATCCGCACCCTGATCGCCGGTGAGGTCGTGCTCGCCTGCACCCTCGGCAGCGTGCTCACCCTGCTGGTCTTCCTGGTCCTGCGCAACGACATCGCCGGGCCCGCGCTCGCCCCCGACCTCGGCATGGGCGTACCGCTGCCGGCCGTCGCGCCGGTCGCCCTGCTCGCCCTGGTCCCGCTCACCGCCGGGATCGCCGCCGCCTGCGCCGTCCCGCCCACCGAGTACCTGCCCGGCAGCCGCACCCACCGCGGCACCGGCTTCGGCGCGCTGCGGGTCGCCCTGCCGGTCGGGCTCGCCGTGATCGGCCTCGCCCTCGAACTCATCGCCCTGCGGCCCGGCGCCGCCGCCGACGGCCGGCCGATCCACCTGCCCGCCGGGCTCGGCAGCACCAGCACCGCCGCACTCGGCGGATGGGCCGCCAGCGCGGTCGGGCTCGCCCTGCTCACCGGCCCGTTGCTGTCCTGGACGGGACGGCTGCTCGCGCTCGGCCGGCCCACCCCGCTGCGGCTGCTGGCCGGCCGCGGACTGACCGCCCAGGCCCGCCGCCTCGGCCCTCCGCTGGCCGTGCTCACCCTCGCCCTCGCGCTGGTGCTCACCACCATCCGCTACTGGATCGGCACGCCCGACAGCGCCGACGTGCTGCCCGCCGTCGAGGCCTGCCTGGTGCTCGGCTGCGCGGCCGCCGCCGTGGCCGCCCGGCTGGCCGAGGTCCGCACCGACCGCCGGGACGTCACCGACGTGCTGCTGCGCCTCGGCACCTCGCCCCGGCTGCTGTTCGGCGCGGTCGCGCTGCGCACCCTGGCAGTGGGCACCACGCTGCTGGTGACCGGCGGGGCGACCGCCGCACTGGCGGCCGCCGGCCTGCGGTGATTGCCCGGCCTGCGGTGACCCGCCGGCTCAGCCCGCCGCGGCGAGCTGGCCGCAGGCGCCGTCGATCTCCTGGCCACGGGTGTCACGGACGGTCGTCGGCACCCCGTGCGACTGGAGCCGGCGGACGAACTCGCGCTCGTCCTCGGGCCGGGAGGCGGTCCACTTGGAGCCCGGCGTCGGGTTCAGCGGGATCAGGTTGACGTGCACCCGGTGGTTCTTGATCAGCCGGCCGAGCAGGTCCGCCCGCCACGCCTGGTCGTTGATGTCCTTGATCAGCGCGTACTCGATGGAGATCCGCCGGCCGGACTTCTCCGCGTAGTTCCACGCGGCGTCCAGCACCTCGGCGACCTTCCAGCGGGTGTTCACCGGCACCAGCTCGTCGCGCAGCTCGTCGTCCGGGGCGTGCAGCGACAGCGCCAGGCGGCAGCTGAGGCCCTCGTCGGCCAGCCGGTTCATCGCCGGGACCAGGCCGACGGTGGAGACCGTGACACCGCGCTGGGACAGGCCGAAACCGTCCGGCGCCGGGTCGGTCAGCCGGCGGATCGCGGCCAGCACCCGGTTGTAGTTGGCCAGCGGCTCGCCCATGCCCATGAAGACCACGTTCGACAGCCGCGCCTCGCCGCCGGGGATCTCGCCGGCCTTGAGCGCGCGCATCCCGGCGGCGATCTGCTCGACGATCTCGGCGGTGGACAGGTTGCGGGTCAGCCCGGCCTGGCCGGTCGCGCAGAAGGGGCAGTTCATGCCGCAGCCCGCCTGCGAGCTGATGCACATGGTGACCCGGTCCGGGTAGCGCATCAGCACCGACTCGACGAGCGTGCCGTCGAAGAGCTTCCAGAGCGTCTTGCGGGTGCTGTCGTCGTCGCAGGACACGTGCCGCACGACCGACATCAGCTCCGGCAGCAGGCTCCCGGTGAGCTTCTCCCGGCTGGCAGCGGGGATGTCCGTCCAGCCCTCCGGGTCGTTCGACATCCGGCCGAAGTAGTGGTTGGAGAGCTGCTTGGCGCGGAACGGCTGCTCGCCCAGCTCGGCGACGGCCTCCTTGCGCTCGGCGGGGCTCAGGTCGGCGAGGTGTCGCGGGGGCTTGGCGCCGCGCGGCGCGACAAAGGTGAGTTCTCCGGGCTTAGGCATGGTTCATCCAGTGTCGCAGACGCCGGGAGCGGGCCGGGACGTGCGAGGGCCCCGGACGCGCGGACGTCCGGGGCCCTTCCGCCGCTCGCGGCCGGAGGCCGGGTCGAGGGCCTGTCCGAGGGCCGGACAGGCCCTAGCTGCCGACGAAGGCCGCCAGCAGCAGCCAGACCACCGGGGCGGTCGGCAGGAGCGAGTCCAGCCGGTCCATGATGCCGCCGTGGCCGGGCAGCAGCGTGCCCATGTCCTTGATGCCGAGGTCGCGCTTGATCATCGACTCGCCCAGGTCGCCCAGGGTCGCGGTGACCGCCGCGCAGCCGCCCAGGATCAGGCCCTGCCACCAGCTGCCGCCGTCGATGATCAGCTCCATCAGCACGGCGCCCGCCAGCATCGACAGGCCGATGCCGCCGGCTAGGCCCTCACGGGTCTTGCCGGGGCTGATCGTCGGGGCGAGTTTGGTCTTGCCGAACTTGTAGCCCACGGCGTAGGCGCCCGTGTCGCTGCAGATCGTGACGATCAGGAACAGCACGATCCGCTGGGGGCCGTCGTCGGCCGCCAGCATCAACGCCACGAAGGTGGCCAGGAACGGCACGTAGAAGGCGGTGAACACCCCGGCCGTTATGTCCCGCAGGTAGTCCTCCGGCGGCTCGGCCATCCGCCAGAGCATCACCGCCAGCCCGGTCAGCGCGAGCGAGGCCGCGGCCCACTGCACCCCGGCCCAGTAGCCGGTGGCGATCATGGCGATGCCGCCCGCGACCAACGGCACCAGCGGCGCCTTGATCTGCTTGCGCTCGGCGAGCCGACTGGTCAGCTCCCAGACGCCGACCGACACCGCGGCCATCACGACGAACAGGAACAGCGCCTTCACCACGAACAGCGAGGCGATGATCACCGCACCGAGACCGACCCCCACGCCTATCGCGGCCTGGAGGTTACGGCCACCGCGCTGCTTGCGCGGCTGCGGCTGCGGGGCGGACTGGGCGGCCACGGGTGTCTCCTGCCCTGGATGGGACGACGGCACGAAGTGGGGCTGCCCGGCCGCCGGGTGACTCGACGGCGGCGCGGGAGGCACCGGGGCCCCGGGGCGCGGCGGGGCGCCGCGGCCGGGGGTGGCGTCATCGGTTATCGCGCGCAGCACGACCGTCTCCGTCACACCCGGCACCGCCGCCTCGGACCGGTCGTCCCGGAACAGCGGGCCGCTCAGCCGACCGGCCTCCCGGGACTGACCGGCGGCGGGGTCACCCGGCCGGCCGGAGCCCGCCGGCGGGCCCTGGTCCGGCACGCCAGGGAACGGGCCGGGGCCCGCCGGTACGGGAGGCATGACCTGAGTCTCCTCCGCGTCGCCGCCCCAGTACACCGGAGGCTGCTGCGAGTGATCCGAACGGTGGCCGGGGTCACCCGGCGCGCCGCCCGGCGCACCCGGGTGGGCGGCCCCGCCGCCCGGGCGACCGGGATAGCCCTGGGCCTGCGGCGGCGCCGGGTACTCGCCGTACCCCGGCGCCGGGTGCGCCTGCTGCAGAGGAGCCTGCGGCCGGGGCTGCGGCGCCGGGCGGTAGGGCTGGAACTGCTGGTCGGACGGGCCCCAGTAGCCAGGGGCGTCAGGGGCGTCGTTCATCAGACTTCGAGCAGCTCGGCTTCCTTGTGCTTCAGCAGCTCGTCGACGGCGGCCACGTACTTGGCCGTGGTGTCGTCGAGCTCCTTCTCGGCGCGGCGGCCGTCGTCCTCGCCGACCTCGCCGTCCTTGACCAGCTTGTCGATGGCGTCCTTGGCCTTGCGGCGCACCGCGCGGATCGAGACCTTCGCGTCCTCGCCCTTGCCCCGGGCCACCTTGATGAACTCCCGGCGGCGCTCCTCGGTCAGCTCGGGCAGCACCACCCGGATGAGGGAACCGTCGTTGGACGGGTTGACGCCCAGGTCGGAGTCGCGGATCGCCTGCTCGATCGCCTTCAGCGCGGTCTTGTCGAACGGCGAGACGACCGCCATCCGGGGCTCCGGCACCGAGAACGAGGCCAGCTGGTTGATCGGCGTCACGGTGCCGTAGTACTCGGCGACGATCTTGGCGAACATCGCCGGGTGGGCACGGCCGGTGCGGATGGCGGCGAAGTCGTCCTTGGCGACGGCGACGGCCTTCTCCATCTTCTCCTCGGCTTCGAGGAGGGTCTCTTCGATCACTGTGATCTCCCTGTCCGGTTCATCTGCGATTGTCCCGACCGGTGTCGGCGTCGAGGCCGGTCACGGCGACGGCGCCGTCCCGTACGGCTGATTGCTGCTCAGGCCCGGACAGAATCCTGGCTGATGAGTGTGCCGATCTTCTCACTCTTCACCGCGCGCGCGATATTGCCCTCCGCCAGCAGCTCGAAGACCAGCATCGGGAGGTTGTTGTCCTTGCACAGCGTGATCGCGGTGAGGTCGGCGACCTTGAGGTCGCGCGCGATGACCTCGGAGTACTCCAGCGCGTCGAACTTCACCGCGTCCGGGTTGGTCCGGGGGTCCGAGTCGTAGACGCCGTCCACGCCGTTCTTGCCCATCAGCAGGACGTCGGCGTGGATCTCCAGGGCCCGCTGGACGGCGGTGGTGTCGGTCGAGAAGTACGGCATGCCCATACCGGCGCCGAAGATCACCACACGGCCCTTCTCCAGGTGCCGGACGGCACGCAACGGCAGGTACGGCTCGGCGACCTGGCCCATGGTGATCGCGGTCTGGACCCGGGTCTCGATGCCTTCCTTGACCAGGAAGTCCTGCAGCGCCAGGCAGTTCATCACGGTGCCGAGCATGCCCATGTAGTCGGAGCGCGCCCGGTCCATGCCGCGGACCTGCAGCTCGGCGCCCCGGAAGAAGTTGCCGCCGCCGATGACCACCGCGACCTCGGTACCGGCACGGACGACGGTGGCGATCTCCCGGGCGATCGCGTGCACGACGTCCGGGTCGACGCCGAGTCCGCCACCACCGGCAAAGGCTTCACCGGACAGCTTGAGCAGCACCCGGCGGCGCGAGCCGACCTTGGGGTCCTGCGCGGTCTCCTGCGTCTCCTGCATGGACTTCTCCTTTTTGCACCTACTGGCTCACAGGCGCGGGTGTGCGGATGCCCGGCCTGCGCGTACGCGAGAGGAGGCCACTGCCGCGGGAACCGGTTCGGTGTCCTGCACGGCAATGGCCTCCTCGTCGTTCATGGTGCCGACGCGGCCCGCCCGTGGACGGTTGGCACTGGGTGAGCCCGTTCGGCGTTCCGCCCGCCCCGGTCAACGGGCGGGGGCGGTTCCCAGCGTAAGGGTGCCGGGGACCAGGTGGAACGTGGCTCAGGCGCCGACGCGGAAGCGGGCGAAGCGCTTGAGGGCGACGCCGTTCTCCTCGAGGACCTTGGCGACGGTCTTCTTGTTGTCCTTCGCGAAGGCCTGCTCCAGGACGGAGTTCTCCTTGACGAAGCCGGTGACGCGACCCTCGACGATCTTCGGCAGGGCGGCCTCGGGCTTGCCCTCCTCGCGCGCGGTGGCCTCGGCGACGCGACGCTCGTTCTCGAGGTCCTCGGCCGGGATCTCCGCGCGGGACAGGAACTTCGGCGCGAACGCGGCGATGTGCTGCGCGACGTCCTTCGCGACCTCGGCGTTCTCCTTGTCCAGCTCGACCAGGACGCCGACGGCCGGCGGCAGGTCGGGGCTGGTCTTGTGCAGGTAGACCGCGACGAAGCCGTCACCGTCGAACTGGGCGAAGCGACGGAAGACGATCTTCTCGCCCAGGGTCGCGTTGGCCTCGTCGACGAACTGCTGGACGGTCTTGCCGGCCTCGATCTCGGACGCCAGGGCGGCGTCCAGGTCGGCCGGGGCGGTCTTGGCCACGTGAGCGGCGATCGCGTCGGCGACCTTGACGAAGTTGTCACCCTTGGCGACGAAGTCGGTCTCGCAGTTCAGCTCGACCAGAACGCCGGACTTCTTGTCCTCGGCGATCAGCGCGGCGACGGCGCCGTTGGAGGCGTCACGGCCCTCGCGCTTGGCAACGCCCTTCTGGCCCTTGATGCGCAGGAGCTCGACGGCCTTCTCGACGTTGCCCTCGGCCTCGTCCAGGGCCTTCTTGCAGTCCATCATGCCGGCGCCGGTGAGCTCACGGAGCTTCTTGACGTCCGCGGCGGTGAAGTTCGCCATGGTGTGAATCTCTTCTCGCGTCTCGCGTGTCTGCGTGGGGAGACGCCGGGACCGATGGTTCGGTCCCGGCGCGGGAGAGAGGGGCACCTACCGGTGTCGTACCGGCGGGTGCCCCTCACCCTTGGTACGTCAGGCCTGCTCGGCCGGCGCCTCGGTGGCGGGGGCCTCGACGGCCGGAGCCTCGGCGGCGGGGGCCTCAGCGGCCGGAGCCTCGGCGGCGGCGGGGGCCTCCTCGGCCTTCTTCTCGCCCTCGATGAGGTCCTTCTCCCAGTCGGCCAGCGGCTGGTCGGCGCCCGGCTCGGCCTTGACGTCGCCCTTGGCGACACCGGCGCGGGCCTTCAGACCCTCGGCCACGGCGTCGGCGATCACGCGGGTCAGCAGGGTGACGGAGCGGATCGCGTCGTCGTTGCCCGGGATCTTGTAGTCGACCTCGTCGGGGTCACAGTTGGTGTCGAGGATGGCGACGACCGGGATGTTGAGCTTCCGGGCCTCGCCGACCGCGATGTGCTCCTTCTTGGTGTCCACGATCCACACGGCGCTGGGAACGCGCTGCATGTCACGGATACCGCCGAGGGTCTTCTCCAGCTTGTCGTGCTCGCGCTGGAGGACCAGGAGCTCCTTCTTGGTGAGGCCGGAACCGGCCACGTCCGAGAAGTCCAGCTCGCCGAGCTCCTTCAGGCGCTGCAGGCGCTTGTAGACGGTCGAGAAGTTGGTCAGCATGCCGCCGAGCCAGCGCTGGTTCACGTAGGGCATGCCCACGCGGGTGGCCTGCTCGGCGATGGCCTCCTGGGCCTGCTTCTTCGTGCCGACGAAGAGGACGCTGCCGCCGTGGGCAACGGTCTCCTTGATGAACTCGAAGGCGCGGTCGATGTAGTTCAGCGACTGCAGGAGGTCGATGATGTAGATGCCGTTGCGCTCCGTGATGATGAAGCGCTTCATCTTCGGGTTCCAACGGCGGGTCTGGTGACCGAAGTGGACGCCGCTCTCCAGCAGCTCCCGCATCGTGACGACGGCCATAGCCGTGCTCCTCAGGTGTTACGGCCCGGCGGTCGCGCAACGGACGGCGGGTTCGCGCGGTGGCGCTCCCCGCTCGCGCGGTGCGTCCGGCCGGGTCAGGCTCGGTTTGTCCGTGGCAGCCAGGTGACAGCCACGCCTGACGCCCCGAACGTGCCGAGCCGCTTGAACCCGCACGGTCCGGGGACCAGGCGGGCTCGGCGGACCGAGCGGCACTCGCACCTGGCGGGGGCAGCGGCCGGGCCGCGTCCGTCCACCGGTGGCGGGGCGTGCGAAGTCGACCCGGCGGACCGGGTCGCGTGTGAAGTGTACGGGAAGCGCTGCGGGGCGGGCGACTCCGCGACCGGCGGGGGCCCTGGGCGGGCGGATCAGCGCTGGCGGGAGCGGGGCGGAGGCGGGCCGGAGACGGACCGGAGGCGGGCCGGCCGGGCCCTGGGAGCGCTGCTGCTGCGGTGCTTGTACACCGGATGGCGGCATCCGTACACCCGCTGGAGGGACGGGATCCGGCCACGAGGTCGATTTGTCCACAGGAGTCCGGAAGTGGGTGGCACCGGGGCGGCGGCGCAGCAAGCCTCGGGGCATGACTGCTCGCGCTGGGTGCCCGGTTCTGTCCGCCGTCGGTCCGGCCCGCTTGGGGCCGGACCGACTGAGGCCGGGTTGGTTGGGGCCGGACCGGTTGGGGCCGGGTTGGTTGGGGCCGGACCGGTTGGGGCCGGGTTGGTTGGGGCCGGACCGGTTGGGGCCGGGTTGGTTGGGGCCGGACCGGTTGGGGCCGGGTTGGTTGGGGCCACGCTCGTTTGGCGTGCTGCGGGGGCTGGTCGCCGTGCTGGTGGCACTGGTGCTGCTGGTCTCGGGCGGCGCGGCGCGGGGCGCCGCTCTCAGTGGGGGTGTCGGCCCAGGTCCGGGCGGGGGTGCCGGAGGCGCTGGCGGGGGCGGCGAGACCGGCCGGACCGGTTCGGGCGGTGCGCGGGCCTGGCCGGTGGGCGGGCCCGGCGGGGTGCTCGGGCGGTTCGAACCACCGGCCGCGCCGTGGGCCGCCGGACACCGGGGAGTGGACCTCGCCGCCGCACCCGGGGCGGAGGTACGGGCGGCTGCCGCCGGGGTGGTCACCTTCTCCGGGCTGGTGGCGGGACGCCCGGTGGTGACCGTCACCCACCCCGGCTCGGGGTCACCCCCCTTGCGGACCACCTACCTGCCCGTCGCCGGCACCGCCCCGGTCGGCACCGAGGTACCCGCCGGACAGGTGATCGGGCGGCTCGCCCCCGACGGGCGGCACTGCCCAGCGCGGGACTGCCTGCACTGGGGGCTGCTGCGCGGCGGACGCTACCTCGACCCGCTGGCCCTGTTCGGCGCGGGAGCGGCGCGGCTGCTGCCGCTGGGCGGCGCCGGGCGCACCTGATGAATCAGCTGAACCGGATGAACCAGACGAACCGGGCCGAATGGCGGCTCAGGCCCGGTCGAGGCCGTGCAGGGCCATGGCCACCGCGGCGTCCGCGATCAGCTCGGGGCGCTCGGCCGCACACCCGGCGCGGCCCCCCGCCGCCACTTGCTCGGCCCGGCGCACGGCCGCCTCCACGACCCCTTGGAGCAGCGCCGCAGCGAGCCGGGGCTGCGCGTGACCGAGATCCTCCAGGGCCCGGACGACCAGGCCGACCAGCTTGCCGTGCGTCGCCCGGATGCGCTCGCGCGCGGCCTCGTCGAGTTCGAGCGCGGAGATCGCCACCACCGCCCGGTGGCGCGGGTCCGCGGCCAACGCCAGCTGGCCGCGGACATACGCCTCGATCCGGTCGGCCGCGCTGTCGCAGCTCTCCATCCCGGCCTCGATCTCGGCCGCCCAGAGCGGGAAGTCCACCTCGCAGAGCGCCTCGACCACGGCGGCCCGGGAGCGGAAGTACTCGTAGACCGAGGAGCGCGCCAGGGAGGTGCGCGCAGCGAGCGCGGGGAAGGTCAGCGCCTCCATGCCGCCCTCCGTGAGCAGGGTGCGGGCAGCGTCAAGGAGGGCTGCGCGCTGCAGCTGGCGATGCTCGGCCACCGTGGCCGCTCGGATCTTCGGCACGCTCCCACTGTACGGAGCCCTACCTTCGGCCGGTACAGCGCCGCGCATCTGGGCGGGGAGCGAGGGCGCGCAGGCGCGCGGCGAGGCGTGCGAGTGGGCGCGCAACCCGGGGTCCGGCCCGGAGTAACGGCCCAGGGCCCCGGCCAGGCAGGTGCGGACCGGGCACGCGGCCGGGCGGGTGCGCACCGGCGACGAGGTCGGGGTCGCGACCCGGAGGTCGGCCGGACCGGAGGTCTGCCGGGCCGGGACGGGCCCCCGCCCTCGCTACCGGATGTCCGACAGCTTGGCGCGCAGTTGGAGGACGGACTTGGTGTGGATCTGGCTCACCCGGCTCTCCGTCACCCCCAGCACCTGGCCGATCTCGGCGAGGGTGAGGCCCTCGTAGTAGTAGAGCGTCACCACGGTCTTCTCCCGCTCGGGGAGGGTGTTGACCGCATGGGCCAGCAGCCTGCGCAACTCGCGGTCCTCGGCCACCTCGACCGGGTTGTCGGCACCGTGGTCCACCAGGGTGTCCATCAGGCTCAGCCGGTCGCCGCCCTCCCCCACCGGGTGCAGCAGTTCGTCCAAGGCCACCACGTTGGCCAGGGACAGCTGGCTGAAGATCGCGTGCAGATCCTCGATCGCGATGCCCATCTCGGCCGCGACCTCGGGCTCGTGCGGCGTACGGCGCAGCCGGGCCTCCAGCGTCGCGTACGTCCGCTCGACGGCCTTCGCCTTCTGCCGCACCGAGCGCGGGATCCAGTCCAGGGCACGCAGTTCGTCGATGATCGCGCCGCGGATCCGGCTGATCGCGTAGGTCTCGAACTTGATCGCGCGGTCGACGTCGAACTTCTCGATCGCGTCGATCAGCCCGAAGACCCCCGAGGAGACGAAGTCGGCCTGCTCGACGTTGGAGGGCAGGCCGACCCCGACCCGCCCCGCCACGTACTTGACGAGCGGTGAGTAGTGCAGGATCAGCTGCTCGCGCAGCCGCTGGTCGCCGGTCTCCTTGTAGGAGCGCCAGAGCTCTTCGAGCGCGGTGCGCCCCTGGGCTCCGGGGCCCTG
Source organism: Kitasatospora sp. NPDC091276 (assembly GCF_040684355.1). Classification (NCBI taxonomy): domain Bacteria; kingdom Bacillati; phylum Actinomycetota; class Actinomycetes; order Kitasatosporales; family Streptomycetaceae; genus Kitasatospora; species Kitasatospora sp. NPDC091276. The sequence continues at coordinate 30,916 of NZ_JBFBFU010000037.1, forward strand.
ACCGCTCGGCCCCTGCTCCGGGCCTGGCGGGGGGGTGCCGTCCGGTGGCAGGGCGCCGACAGCGATCGGGCGGGCTGCGCCGTCGCCGGTGGTGGCGGCGGCGACCGCGTCGGCGGGCTGGCCCGGCACCGCCGTCGGCCGGCCGCCCTGGCGCGACAGGCCCCCCATCGTCCCCGTCGCCTTGGGCGGGAACTCAGTCACGGGGCGCCGCTCGGTCCGCGGCCCTCCCGAGGACCGGGCGCCACCGGTCACTCTGTGTCCGGGAATGTGTGTGGGCATGCGTTGGTCTGCGCCGTTCTGCCGAGTCATGTGCTGATAGGGAAGGCATGTGGAGCGTAGCGTGACCGACTCGCTGCAATGCGCTACCGCCACTCGGTCGTCCCCCGATCCGGTGGCGTTCGCGCCACCGGATCCGGGCACGCGAACGGACGAACCGGAGCAGCAGGTCAGCCGGGCGATTCCGACACTCCCTCCCCACGGCACGGATGTGCGCTCCGTTCCGACCGTCACCTCCTCCGCACCAGGCGCCAGTGCGCGCCGTGCCGCTCGACGTAACCGAGCGAGCCCAACTCGTAGAGCCGCTGCAGTACTTCGTCCGGAGGGAGTCCGGACTGTCGGGCCAACCGCTCGATCGGCGCGCCCTCCGCCGTCGCCGGGACGGCCTCCAGCACCCGGGCCACCGCCGGCTCCAGCAGATCCCTGGGCAGGACCGGGCCGCTGCGCTGCGGAGCCAGGTCGTCCCCGATCGCCCCGATCAGTTCGGCGATCTCGGCGGAGTCGGTGACCAGCGTGGCGCCGCCGCTGCGGATCAGGGCGTGCACCCCGGCCGAGAGTTCCGAGGTCACCGGGCCGGCGACGCCCATGGTGTGACGGTTGAGGTCCCGCGCCCGTCTGGCCGTGCTCAGCGCGCCGCTGCGCATCGCCGCCTCGACCACCACCGTGCCCCGGGTGAGCGCCGCGATGACCCGGTTGCGGAGCACGAAGCGGAAGCGGTTCGGGTGCTCCCCAGGCGGGAGTTCGCTGACCAGCAGCCCCTGGACACCGATCCGCCGGATCAGTTCGGCGTTCCCCTTCGGGTAGGCCACGTCGACCCCGCAGGCGAGCACCGCGATGGTCATCCCGCCGACGGAGAGCGCCCCTCGGTGGGCGGCCGCGTCGATCCCGTAGGCGGCTCCGGACACCACGACCCAACCTCGCTCGGCCAGTTGGGCCGACAACTCCCCAGCGACGTGGGCGCCGTAGGCCGTGCAGGCCCGGGAGCCGACCATCGCCACCGAGCGGAGCGCGAGCAGCCGCAGCGACCCCGTGCCGGTCGTCCATAGCCCGATCGGGCGCCCGTCGCCCAGATCGTCCAGTTGGCTGGGCCATTCCGTGTCCCCCGGAATGATGAAGCGTCCACCGACGGCTCGTACCCGTTCCAGGTCCTCGGCCGGGTTCGGACCGGGGAGTCTCGCCTGGTAGCCGGCCAGCCGGGGGCCGTCCAGTCCGGGGTGCGCGGGCACCGTCCCGTCGCGGATCGCCCGGACGACGTCGGCTGCGGAGAGCTGACCGAGCCACCGGCCGACCACGGCGTCCCCGGGCTCGCTCAGCCGGCTGAGTACGGCGCGGGCGAGGCGCTCCGGATCGGGACCGGACTCGGGCTCTGCCCGGCCGGGAGGCTGAAGGTGCGTCATCATCGGGTTCATGCCTCACCGCCCTCGTTCGCCGGATGCCGGTCGCGTTTCCCGGACCGCTTGGCGGAGCCGGACCGGATGGATCGGCCAGGGGCATCGGGGCGGTCCGACCGACCAACACTCTCCGGGCCAGGACTCTCCGGGTCAGGGCAGTCGGGACGATCGGGCTTCTCGAACCGGCCCGACCGGCTCTGCCCTTCGGGCGGCTCGTCGACCGGCCCGCTGCGCTGGGCCGGGATGCCACCGAGTCGGCCGTAGACCCGCTCGCCCAGCGGCAGCCCCTGCTCGACGCCGGTACGCAGGACCAGTGCGGTGCGAACGTCCCGCTGGTCCGGCCGATCGCGACCGGCGAGGTCGGCGACCGTCCAGGCGACCCGGAGCACCCGGTCCAGGCCGCGGGCGGTCAGCACCCCTCGCTCCAACTGGCGGGCGACGTCGTTCAGTGCGCCGGGGGCGAGCTGCCAGCGGGTCCGCAGTTCGTGGCCCGGGACTTCCGCGTTGGTCCGCCACGGGGTGGCCGCCAGCCGGGTCGCCGCCCGTTCCCGCGCGGCCAGCACCCGGGCCGCGACGGTCTCGGTGTTCTCCGCCGTGGCGTCCCGTTCCATGAGTTCGATCCTCGTCACCGGGGCGACCTGGACCTGGAGGTCGACCCGGTCCAGCAGCGGCCCGGAGAGTCGCCCCTGGTAGCGGCTGACCATCGCAGGAGTGCACTCGCAGCCCTCACCCCGCCGTGAATGCCGGCCGCACGGACAGGGATTGGCGGCCAGGCAGAGGAGGAACCTGGCCGGGAGCCGGAGTGAGCCGGCCGAGCGGGCGATCACCACCTCGCCCGACTCCAGCGGCTGGCGCAGTGAGTCGAGCACCCGGACCGGAAACTCCGGCGCCTCGTCCAGGAACAGCACGCCCCGGTGGGCCAGCGAGACCGCCCCCGGTCTCGGCAGGCCGCTGCCGCCGCCGACGATCGCCGGCATCGTCGTGGAGTGGTGCGGGGCGCAGTACGGCGCCGTGTCGATGAGCGGGCGCCCTGCCGGGAGCAGCCCGGCCACCGAATGCACGGCGGTGACCTCCAGGGCCTCCTTCTGGGTCAGTGGCGGGAGCAGCGAGGGCAGCCGCTCCGCCAGCATCGTCTTGCCCGCGCCCGGTGGGCCCTTGAGGTACAGGTGGTGACCGCCGGCGGCGGCGATCTCCAGGGCGCGCCGGGCCTCGTACTGTCCGGCCACGTCGGCCAGGTCGAGGCGCGCCGACTTGTCGTCGGACAGTCCCCGGACGCCGGCGCTGGGCAGCATCAGGCCGGCCATCAGCGGATCCGGCCGGCCGCCGATCGGGTCGGGCGGCTCCTCCGGCGCGGGCGCGCCGGTCAGGACGGCGATCAGCTGCCGCAGGCTGCGGACGCCGATCACGGTCACGCCCGGGACGAGCGAGGCCTCGGGCGCGGTCTGCTCCGCGACCACGACCCGCTGGTATCCCGCGTCGGCCGCGGCCAGCACCGACGGCAGCACCCCGCGGACCGGCCGCACCCGGCCGTCCAGTCCCAGTTCGCCGATGATCAGCAGCTCGGCGATGGAGGAAGGGTCGAGCCGCTCGGCCGCGGCCAGGACGGCGCAGGCCACCGCGAGGTCGAAGCCACTGCCGCTCTTGGGCACCGAGGCCGGACTGAGCCCGACGGTCAGCTTGCGCTGCGGCCAGGCCTCACCGCTGTTGACCACGGCCGCGCGCACCCGGTCGCGGGCCTCGGACAGCGCCTTGTCGGGCAGGCCGACCAGGGTGAACGCGGCCACCCCGGGCTCCAGGTCGGCCTGGACCTCGACGATCACTCCGTCGACGCCGACCAGCGCGACGGAACAGGTACGGGCGAAGGCCATCTCAGACCACCCCCCGCAGGTGGTCGACCAGGGCCGCACCCCGGGCCCGGTTGACCACGGCCACCAGGTCGATCCGCACGCCCCCGGGCGGAGCGGGCGGCCAGTGCGGGTCCGTGGGCCCGGGGTCGTACCCGGGACCGGCCAGCCGTGCGAAGTGGCCCGGCCAGCGTTCGGCCATCCAGCGCTCCGCCAGGCGTTGCAACCGGGCGGCCTTGGCCTGGCCGATGGCCTCGCTGGGTTGTTGGAAGCCCCGCTCGGAGCGGGTCTTCACCTCGCAGACCGCCACGGTGTCGCCGTCGAGGGCGACGATGTCCAACTCACCCTCGACACAGCGCCAGTTGCGGTCCAGGATGCGGAGCCCGGCCTCCGTGAGACGGCGGGCGGCGACCCGCTCGCCGTAGCGGCCGAGCCCGTTGTTGGTACTGCGGCCGCCGGCACTGCGGCCCGGGCCCGGCCCGGTTCCGTCCCTCGTGTCGTCTTTCGTGCCGTCCCGCGCGGCTGCGGCCGCTCCGGCCTGGTCCAGTACGGCCGCACCCGGTACGGCCTGGTCCTGCGTGATCGTGTTCTGCACGGTGACCACCTCCGCCGTGGAGGTTGCACCGTCGCGCACGGCGGGGCCGGGGATTTCCGGTTCCCTGTGGATAACTCGAGCCTGTGGATAACTTTTGTCACCCGCAGGAGTGAGACGCCCCGATCGCGCGAAATTCCGCTGGACAACGCCGGTCCGAGCAGTCCAACGTCAGTTCCCGAAGCCGGACTCGTCCGAGGGCAGCTCCAGATCGCTCTTCGCGAGTTCCTCGATGTTCACGTCCTTGAAGGTCAGCACCCGGACCTTACGGACGAACCGGGCCGGCCGGTACATGTCCCAGACCCACGCATCCGCCATCGACACCTCGAAGAAGACCTCGCCCTGCACCGAGTGCACCTGCAGCTCGTAGTCATTGGTGAGGTAGAACCGTCGCTCGGTCTCGATCACGTACTTGAACAGGCCGACGACGTCCCGGTACTCCCGGTAGAGCTTGAGCTCCATCTCGGTCTCGTACTTCTCGAGATCTTCGGCACTCATCCAGGCGTCCCCTCAACTTGTCACGTCCACCCATTGTGGACCACCGCACCCACGCTCAGAGCCGTACCGGGGCGACCGGCGGGCCCTCGGCCAGCAGTCGCTCCAGGAAGTCCGCCAATCCGACCGGGTAGACCGTCTCGGCGGTCCCCCTCAGCTCCTCGACCGTCCACCAGCGCGCCGCGAGCAGTTGGGCGTGTTCCTCCTCGCCCATCCCCGAGTGGTCGAGCCCCGTCTCCGTGGTCCGGGCCAGATGGAACCACTGATCCTGCTCGTAACGCCGTCCCTGAAAGGAGAACGACACCGTGCCGTACGCCACCAAGGGCCCCAGGTCCACACCCCGCAGGCCGGTCTCCTCCGCGAGTTCCCGCGCGGCGGCCTCCCGCACGTCCTCCCCGGGCTCCAAGCCGCCGCCGGGCGTGAACCACCACGCCTCCCCCGGCGTCGCCGGGTCGGAGCCCAGGAAGAGAAGGATGCGGTCCTGCCCGTCCAGCAGCAGGATCCGCGCCGCCCTGCGCCGTTGTGCCGTCATGGCAGCGCTCCACGCTCCTTCCGTTCGCGTCGGTGGCGCTACCGATCCTGCCACCCGGCGCCGCCGTCCGGGGCGATGTTCGGCAGAGCGGCCCGGGCCGCGACGACCGCGATCAGGAGCTGCGCCCCCGGCTGAGCCGGCGGGCCAGGCCCGCCACCCCGCCCACCGCCGAAGTCACGAGGATCAGCGCCGCGCCCGCAACGGTCGCGAAGGCGGCCGGTTGCAGCGGCCCGGGCGCACCGGCCTTCGGTCCGGGAAGCCCGTCGAAGGCCGCGGTTCGGCCGAGGTCGCCCACCCGGCCGAACGGCATCACGGTGGCCTCGACCCTGGCCTCCACCGCGCCGGCCGGGACGGTCCCGCCGTCGACCTCCAGGTGGGTGCGGGAGTCGAGCGAGCCCAACCGGTTGTCGCCGAGCAGGAACAGCCGCCCCGGCGGCACCGTGACGCTGAACGAGGAGCCCTGCGGGCCCTGCGCCGCGAGGTACGGCTCCTCCACCGCCTGTCCGTCGACCGTCAGCCGGTGGTCGTTGCCGGTGGCCGCGACGGTGTCCCCGCCGACCGCGACCACACGCTTGACCATGAGCTCGCCACCCCAGTCCTGGTCCCGGAAGACCACGACGTCCCCCCGGCCGACGGCCCCGCCGTCGATCTTCCGGGCGAGCACGGTGTCCCCGATCCGAAGCGTGGGGGACATCGAGGCGGTCGGGATGCTGTACGGCCGGTAGTCGATCGCGATCAAGGCGAAGCCGCCGATCATCAGCACCAGCCCGAGCGCGATCGCGACGCCCTGCAGCACCGCTGCGGGCCGGCGGCCCGGACGGGCGGGCGAAGCCGGGTGGTCGGCCGTCTGCTCAACGACACCGCTCATCGAATCCGTCCACCTCTGGCCGACCGGAGAACACCACTGGCACGCCGGGGGCGCCGGCGGAAAAGCCGACGGGCCGTGGCACGTCCGAGCAGATTACTCGTCGGTACCACGGCCCGCGCAAGGGCTGGGGAGAACCCGGTGGAGCTCAGGAGTCCTTCCGGCCGTCCCTCCGCTCCCGCACCCGACGCACCAGCGGAAGCAGCGCGACCGCGCCCACCGCGCCGGCCACGGGAGGCGCCAGAGGCGCGGCCGCCGCCAGACCCTTCTGGTCGAAGGTGTTCGGCACCGAGAGCGTCGACCAGTGGCCGACCGGCCAGGCCACGACGAAGGCCCGCCCGATCACGTTGCCCACCGGAACGGTGCCGCCACCCGGCTGGTCCATGTGGAAGCGGGAGTCCAGCGAGTCGGCGCGGTGGTCGCCCATCACCCAAATCCGGCCGTTGGGCACCTTCACCGGGTCGAACGGGTGGTCACCGCAAGGGGTGTTGCCCTGGTAGACGTACGGCTCGTTGAGCGCGACGCCGTTGACCTTCACCGGCCCGGTGCCCTGGCACTCGACGGTGTCCCCGCCGACCGCGATGACCCGCTTGATCAGGTCCTTCTCGTTGGCCGACGGCATCAGACCGACGAAGCTGAGCACGTCCTGGACGCCCCGGACGAAGGAGTTGCTGCTCTGCGGGGTCGGCTCGTCGTTCAGCCAGCCGCCCGGGTCGTGGAACACCACGACCTCACCGCGCTCGGGCTCTGCTCCGAACCAGGGGGTCAGCTTGTCCACCAGGACACGGTCACCGACCTGCAACGTGTTCTGCATCGACTCCGACGGAATGGAGAAGGCCTGGACGAAGAAGGTCTTGATCACCAGCGCCAGGACCAGCGCGATGCCGACCAGGATCGGCAGTTCCTTCCAGAAGGAACGCTGCTTGCGCTGCTTGCCGGGGGCCTGCGACTCCGACTGGTCCGCCGACTCGGCGCCGGGCCGGTGGGACTCCGAAGAGCCCCCGGTGGGGCCCTCCGTCCCGTCGCCATGCTCGTCGGCGGTCTGGGCCGCCGCGTCCTCGACCGAGGCCGAGGACGCACCGGACTCGGCGGACCGGGCCGCTCGACCGCCAGAGCCCTCGGGCTCGCCGGCACCTGAGCGGGCGCCGATCACCACATCCCCCACAACGTCTCCTCCCTGCTGTGCGGACGCCCGCGCGCCCGCGCTCACAGTGCCGCACAGCGGGCACCACGCTCACCACGACCATGGACGCTTCGGGACTGCCCATCGCGGGCTCCCCTGACACCAGCACAGCCTCGACGCACGACCGGGACCTCCCGGCCGCACCTGCACTTCTCTATCACTCCAAGGCATCCGGCTCGCGGTCCCACGCGCGCGGCCCGGCCGCGAGACGCCCGGCCCGGCTCACTCGGGCGGCCGCCCTGGCCGGCGAACGACGGCCGGAAGGATGCCCAACACACCCATAACGAGCGGAGGTTCCATCGGAACCGGCCCAACGCCCACGGATTCCGGCGCAGTTCCGCGCGCCTGCGGAGCCCGCGCCAACGAGGAGAGTGAACTCGGCACGCCAAGTTGATGGAGGCGGTCCAGCGGCCAGGCGTTCATGAAGGCCCGGCCGACCACACCGCTCAGCGGGATGGTCCCCTGCCCCGGGTTCCCCATGTGGAAGCGGGAGTCGGCGGACACGTCCCGGTGGTCGCCCATGACCCAGAGCCGGCCCTGCGGCACCCGCACCTTGAAGGGCTGCCGGGACGGCGGGTTGGCGGGCGCGAGGTACGGCTCGTCCACCGGCGTGCCGTTGACGCTCAACCGGCCCTGCGTGTCGCAGCACTCCACGGTGTCCCCGCCGACGCCGATGACCCGTTTGATCAAGTCCTGCTCGCTGTCCGACGGCAGCAGCCCGACGTAGGTGAGGACCTGCTTGGCCGCCCCCAGCACCGGACCGTCGTCGGACGGTTTGTGGTCACCCTCCAGCCAACCGCCCGGATCCTTGAACACCACCACGTCGCCGCGCTGCGGCTCGCTGCCGAACCAGGGGGTCAGCTTGTCCACCAGCACCCGGTCCCCCACCTGGATGGTCTGCTCCATCGAGCCGGAGGGAATCACGAACACCTGGAGCAGGAAGGTCTTCATCACCAGCGCGACCAGCAACGCCACCACGATGATCAGCGGGAACTCCCGCAGCAGCGACCGCTTGCGCCGCCGGGCCGCGCGTCGGGCGCTGCGGCGGCGATCGGCCCGGCCCCGGACCGGAAGCACCACGGCTGGGCCCGCACCCCCGGGGGAGGCGCCTCCTGGTCCGGCACCGTCAGATCCGCCACTCGCGGGGTCGGCATCCACACGTCCGGCATCCGCAGGTCCGGCTTTCACACGTCCGGCATCCACACGCCCGGCCTCCGCAGGTCCGGCACCTGTGGATCCGGCGCCGATCGGTCCGCCGGCGCCCGGCTCCGGAACCGGGCGGTCCGCCACCCGGCCCCTGCCCCTGCTACCTCTGCTCCCCATGACCGCCCGTCCCCGCAGTCGCGGCGAAGGCTGCGGGCCGGTCCAGGCCGGTCAAGCGCGAGAACGGGTAGACCACCCAGTCCGCCCGGCCGATCACCCTGCTCTCGGGCACGAAGCCACCGCCGGGCTCGCCGAGGTGGTCGCGGGAGTCACGGGAGGCGCTGCGGTGGTCCCCCATCACCCAGAGCTTGCCGGTCGGCACCACCACGTCGAAGGCCACGCTCGACGGCTGGTCCCCCGGGGCCAGGTAGGAGGACTCGTCGATCGGCACCCCGTTGACGGTGATCGGCCCGCCCGGGCCGGTGCTGGTCACCCGGTCCCCGCCGACGCCGATCACCCGTTTGACGTAGACCGTGTTCCCGGCCGGGGCCAGCCCGAGGTCCCGGCCGAGCGAGCTGAGCCCGTCCCAGAAGCCGGTCGGCCCACCCGACCCCGGCAGGAAGGAGCCCGTCCCGTCGAAGACCACGACGTCGCCCCGCTGGGGGTGGCCGCCGAAGGCATAAGCGAGCTGGTTCGCGATCAACCGGTCGCCCGGTCGCAGGGTCTCCTCCATCGAACCGGACGGCACCGAGAACGGGCGCGCGACGAAGGCGTTCACCAGCAGCAGGGCCAGCAGGCAGATCCCCACGAGCAGCAACAGGTCCCGAGAGCGCGAGTGGCCCGGCTCCTCATTCCCCGGCGCGCGCTCACCTTCCGGCGCGCTCCCACCTTCCGGTGCACGCTCGCCCTCCGGCGCGTTCTCACCCTCTGGTGCGTCCTCGCCCTCGGACGCGGCCTCGCCCTCCGGCGCACCCCCGGCGTCCGCCCGCGGGTCCCCACTGGGGCCGGATCCCTCCCCACCGGGCCCCGGGACGACCCCCGAAACGACCGCGGACCGCGACAGCGAGTCCGCACCGGTGGGTGCGGGACTGCCGTCGCGGTCCGCGGGTGGTTCGTGCGTGCTCATCGGGGGCTGAGCTTACCGTGCGGCGGCCCGGCCCCTCAGAGCGATCCGATCCCCCGGCGAGGCCGGGGACGGTGGATCAGCGGTCGCGCTTCTCCTTGATCTTCGCGGCCTTGCCGCGGAGGTCACGCAGGTAGTACAGCTTGGCGCGGCGAACCGCACCGCGGGTCACGACCTCGATCTTCTCGACGACCGGGGTGTGCACCGGGAAGGTGCGCTCCACGCCGACGTTGAAGCTGACCTTGCGAACGGTGAAGGTCTCACCGACGCCGGCGCCGTGGCGGCGGATGACGACGCCCTGGAAGACCTGGACACGGGAGCGGTTGCCCTCGATGACCCGGACGTGGACCTTCAGGGTGTCACCGGCGCGGAAGGCCGGAATGTCGCTACGCAGCGAGGCCGCGTCGACAGCAGCGAGCTTGTTGCTCATGTTGCTCTCCATCGCAGGCGCCACGGGCCGCCCACGGAAGTTCGTCACAATGGGGTTTGCTGCGGGCCGCATCGGCTGACGACGATCCCCCCGTGGCGAGGGCGCCGGTCCACGTGGCCCCTACGAAGGGGGCCCAGCAACAGACAGCAGCGGCCTATTCTTCCACACCGACGGCCACGGACCGAAATCGGCCGAGCTCCTCGTCCCAGGCCAGACCGAGGATGCTGAGCGCCTCCCGGTCCTTCTTGTCGAAGGCGCCGTAGCGCCAGCGCTCGACCAGGTCGGTGCGGTTCGCCAGGGTCCGGGCGAAGGCCTGTTCCCGCCGCCAGCGGGCGATCCGGCCGTGGTTTCCGCTGAGCAGCACGTCCGGCACGGTCCGGCCGCGCCATTCGGCGGGCTTGGTGTAGACCGGGCCCTCCAGCAGGTCGGCCATCGCACCGGGCGCGAAGGAGTCGTCCCGGTGGGACTCGGCGTTGCCGAGCACCCCGGGCAGCAACCGGGCGATCGCCTCGACCATCACCAGCACGGCGACCTCGCCACCGGCCAGCACGTAGTCGCCGATCGAGGCCTCGACCACCGGCATCCGGGTGGCCGCCTCCTCGATGACCCGCCGGTCGATGCCCTCGTACCGGGCGGGGGTGAACGCCAGCCAGGGGCGGCTCGCCAGTTCCTGGGCGAGTTCCTGCGTGAACGGCCGCCCGCTGGGGGTGGGCACGACGAGCGTCGGCAGCTGACCCTCGGGCCCGCCGGCGACCACCGCGTCCAGCGCCTCGCCCCACGGCTCGGGCTTCATCACCATGCCGGGGCCGCCGCCGTACGGGCTGTCGTCCACGGTCCGGTGCACGTCGTGGGTCCACTCGCGCAGGTCGTGGACGTGCACGTCCAGCTGGCCGCGGGAACGGGCCTTGCCGACCAGCGAGATGTTCAGCGGGTCCAGGTACTCGGGGAAGATCGAGACGACGTCGATCCGCATCCCGTCCTGGACCTGCGCGACGCCCTCCTCCACCGTCACTCCGACCCCTCCGCGCCCTTGGCACCGGCCGCACCCTCGGCGCCCTCGACACCCTCAGCGCCCTCAGCGCCCTCGACACCCTCAGCGCCCTCGGCGTCCTCGGCGTCCTCGGCGTCCTCGCCCTCGGCGGAGGCACCACGGGCGACCTCGGCCTGCTCGGGTTCGATCAGGCCGACCGGCGGGGTGATCACGGCACGCTGGTTCTCCAGGTCGATGGTCGGCACGATCTGGCGGACGAAAGGCACCAGCACCTCCGTCCCGTCGGCCTTCTCCACCGTGAGCAGGTCCTGGTACGGCAGGTGGACGACCTCGGTCAGCTCGCCGACGAGGGTGCCGTCGAGCAGCACCACGTCCAGGCCGATCAGCTGGTGGTCGTAGTACTCCTCCGGGTCCTCGGGGCTCTCCTCCGGGTCGACCTCGGAGATGAGCAGCGTGCCCCGCAGCGCCTCCGCCGCGTTGCGGTCCTTGACGCCGACGAAGCGCAGCAGCAGCCGGCCGCTGTGCACCTTGCCGGACTCGATGGTCAGCGGGCCCACCGACGCGGGGTCGGTGAACAGGACGGCACCGGGGCCGAGCCGGAGCTCCGGCTCGTCGGTACGGACCTCGACGCTGACGTCCCCCCTGATGCCGTGGGCGCGGCCGATCTTGCCGACGACGAGCTGCACGGTGATCGTTCTCCTGGAGTTCCTAAAGCGGGACGGAATGCGGGAAGCGCGAGAAACGCGAAAAGGCCGACCGGGACGACATGCGTCCCGGTCGGCCTCACAAGCCCTGACGGCTGAACGAGCAGCTGCGTCAGCGAATGTTGTCCACGTCGACCAGGTCGACCCGGACGTTGCGACCGCCGAGGGCGCCGACCACGGTGCGCAGTGCGCGCGCCGTGCGGCCACCCCGGCCGATCACCTTGCCGAGGTCATCGGGGTGCACTCGCACCTCGATGGTGTTGCCCCGACGCAGGTTGCGCGAGCGCACCTGCACCTCGTCGGGGTGCTCGACGATGCCCTTCACCAAGTGGTCGAGGGCGTCCTCGATCACGCTCAGGCCTCGGCGGCGGCGTCGGCCTCAGCCTCGACCTTGTCCGACTTCTTGGCCTTCGGGGTGATGGCAACACCGGTGGTGGCGTCCTCGAAGCCGGCGACGGCCTTCGCGAACAGGTGCGAGAAGTCCTCGACCTTGGGCTCGGCGACCAGCAGCGGCGCCGGGGCCGGGAGGCCCTTGAACTTCTGCCAGTCGCCGGTCAGCTTGAGGATGGCGAGCACCGGCTCGGTCGGCTGGGCGCCGACGGACAGCCAGTACTGGGCGCGGTCGGTGTCGACCTCGATCTTCGAGGGGTTGTAGGTCGGCTGGTAGATGCCGATCTCCTCGATCGCGCGGCCGTCACGCTTGGTGCGCGAGTCGGCGACGACGATGCGGTAGTGCGGGGAGCGAATCTTGCCGAGACGCTTGAGCTTGATCTTGACTGCCACGGGAGTGGATTCTCCTGGTGTTGACGTGGGTGAGCGGCCGCGCCGTCGCGTGGGGTTGCGCCGTGGGCCGTTCAAGGGACACGCCAGCCGTAGGAGAGAGGGGTCCTGCTCGGCTGCCGAGTACTCAGCTGTCCATTCTGCCATACCGGCGCGAACCGCCTTCGCTCGGCCATCCACAGGAGGCATCCCGGCTGCATCCCAGCCGCGCCCCGGCCGCGCCCCAGCCGCGCCCCAGCCGCGCACCCCAGCCGTACACCCGGCCGTCCGCGGGCCGCGCACGACCCTCCGGAGGCCGCCCCCCGACCGCCTCCGCAGGCCCGTCCACAAGGCGCGACCGGGAGCCCTCGCTCCCGGTCCGCCCACGAACTCACCGATGTACCGCTCGCTCCGGCCGGATCCGCTGCCCGCACAGCCGTCCGCCGGCCTTCCCCGTCTTCTGGTGTTCCGGTCTAACGATCTCCCGGTCCGGTGGACCGATCGGTCACGAGATCTTGAACGGCTGCTGGCACGCGCCGCAGACGATGGACGCCTGGGCGAGCACCGACGGCACGACCCGGACGTTCCGCCCGCAGCCGCACACCGCCTTGACCCGGACGCCGCCCCCGGAGGAGCCGTGCCGGGCGGCCGGGCCGCGGAAGGCCCGCGTCGTACCGTCGCCGGCCACCGCCTCCTGGTGCGCGCCGAGGGCGCGGTCCAGTCGCTCGATGGTCTCCGCGTAGCGCTCCTGGGTCTCCTTGAGCATGGTCACCTGGGAGAAGCCGCTGCTCGCGTGCGGTTCGACCGGGTGCGCCAGTCCGAGCTCGGAGGCGAGCAGCAGGAAGCGCCGGTTGTGGTAGCGGCCGGCTCGCGAGGTGTCCCGGATGTCCCGGGCCGCGGCCAGACCGTGGGCAGCCTCGTGGAGGAGCCGCTCGAAACCGAGCCGGGTGCCACAGGCCGAGGAGGATTCGCCGATCAGGGCCTCGGGCGAGGCCAGATCGGGGAGGTCCTGGTGGTGGGCCTGGATGTCACTCCAGGCGGCGGCCAGTTCGGCCGCGAGGACGAGGGGCTGTGTCGTGCTCACGCTAGACCAACGATGGAGTGCGAGCCGATGTTCCGCATGTTCTCGTTCTTCGGGAATTCCCAGGAAACTCCCAGGAATGCATGGTCGCGCGCGAATTGCGCGTTCCGGATCTGACGCAAGACCAACCCCCTGCCGGTTTCGGCTCGCCGCAGCTCGGCGGGCCTCGTGAATTCCGTCCGGGGGCGGGCTGTCGCCCCCTGGACGTACGGCCCGTGGACCCGTCGAGTTGACAGGGCCACGGGCCGTACACCGTACCGCTATTGCGTTAATACCGGCAGTTGACCGGCCAGTAGGGATGTCCGCGGTCGGGGCGCCCCTCGGACAGTTACCGGATTCTTACTCATCCGCATTCCGGGCAAATGTCGCCGACAACGGTCATTACCTGCTGGTAACAGGCATCAGTACGCGCGGGCGACGATCGCGATATTGCCGTCCTGGTCGTCCGCCAGCGGCACCGAGCCGTCGGCCGCGACAATGCAGCGCACCGAAACGCCCTGCTCGGCCAGCTTGGCCTCGCCCTCCGGGCCGAGGTCGGCCCAGGAGATCCGGCCCCAGCCGGTCGCGGCGGCCTCGGCGGCCTCCTCGATGGTCTTGACGTCGACGGTACGGGCCTCGCGGCGCTCGCGGGACTGGCGCAGCAGCAGCGTCTGGTCCTCCTCCAGGATGCCCGGGACCAGCGCGGCCAGGGAGTCGATGGAGACGGGCTCCTTGCCGCCGGGGATCCGGCGGGCCAGCATCGCGGTGCCGTTCTCGAGGTCGCGCGGGCCGACCTCGATGCGCAGCGGCACGCCCTTGAGCTCCCAGTCCACCGCGCGGCGGCCGAACGGGGTGTCGGTGCGGTCGTCGACGACCACCCGGACACCGGCGGCCTCCAGCGTGGCGCCGATCTCGCGCACCTTGGCGATGACCGCGTCGTCGCCCTTGATGGCGAGCACGACGGCCTGGACGGCGGCCAGTCGCGGGGGCACCCGCAGGCCGTTGTCGTCGCCGTGGGACATGATCAGGCCGCCGACCATGCGGGTCGAGACGCCCCACGAGGTCTGCCAGACGTACTCGCGCTCGGCGCCCTGGAGCTGGTAGGTCGTGTTGAACGCCTTGGCGAAGTTCTGGCCCAGCTCGTGGCTGGTGCCCATCTGCAGCGCCTTGCCGTCGCCCATCATGCCCTCCAGGGTGAGGGTGTTGATGGCGCCGGCGAACCGCTCCTTGGCCGTCTTGCGGCCGAGCACGACGTCGATGCCGAGCACGTTCGTCATGAAGTCGCCGTAGACCTGGGTGTGGATCATCGACGCGTACGCGCGGGCGTCCTCGTAGGTGGCGTGGGCGGTGTGGCCCTCCTGCCAGAGGAACTCGGTGGTGCGCAGGAAGACGCGCGGGCGCAGCTCCCAACGGACCACGTTGGCCCACTGGTTGATCAGCAGGGGCAGGTCGCGGTGGCTCTGCACCCACTTCGAGAAGTACTCGTTGATGATCGTCTCGGAGGTGGGCCGGACGACGACCGGCTCGTCGAGCTGCTTGCCGCCGCCGTGGGTGACCACCGCGAGCTCGGGGGCGAAGCCCTCGACGTGCTCGGCCTCCCTGGTCAGGTAGGACTGCGGGATGAACATCGGGAAGTAGGCGTTCTGAGCGCCGGCCTTCTTGATCCGCGCGTCCATCTCCTGCTGCATCCGCTCCCACAGGCCGTAGCCGTACGGTCGGATGACCATGGTGCCGCGCACCGGACCGTTGTCGGCCAGCTCGGCCTTGTTGATGAGGTCCTGGTACCAGCGCGGGAAGTCTTCCGCCTGAGGGGTGAGAACGGGTGCCTTAGCCATGGCCCGAATGGTACGGGGCGCGGCCCCCTGACTTCGAATCGATAACACGCCCGCGGCCGCCGGACGGACGACCGCCGCACCCGCCGGACGGACGACCGCGCACCCGCCGGCGGCAGGAGGCGGCACCCGCCGACCGCAGGGGGCGCACGACCGCGACACGCGCGCACCACCCTGCACCCCTCTGGACGCCGGGCCCGACCCGCTGTTCGCTGGAGTGGGGCGGGACTTTGGGGGAGCCGTAGCAGCACACCGAAGGACCGGATGGGAGGCCGCGATGGCTTCAGCTCGGACGACCGGCACGACCGTACGACCGACAGGCGCACGACCGCACCACCCGCAGCCCGGGGCGGCGCGGCCCGCGCGGGCGCGCGACTGGGCGGAGATCCAGGAGCGCATGCTGGTGCCGCTCTACGAGGCGGTCCACGACCGGCTGGAGGTCGGCCCGGCGACCAGTGTGCTGGGCCTGGGCTGCCGGTCCGGACTGGCGCTGCTGCTCGCCGCCGGGCGCGGTGCCCAGGTCACCGGCCAGGAGCCGCGGGACGAGCTGCGCGAGCTGGCCCGTGGCCGTCGGCTGCGGGTGTGCGCGGGGGCCCGGCCGACCGCCGCCGTCCCCCGCTCGGCCCATTCGCTGGTGACGGTGTTCGAGCAGTTGCCCGGTTGCGCCGAGCCGGGTGCGGTGGTCGTCGAGGCCGCCCGGCTGACCCTCCCGGGCGGGCACGTGGTGCTGGCCGCCTGGGGCCCTCCGGAGCGCTGCCAGAGCGCCCCGGTGCTGGACGTGGCGCGTCGGCGGGCGGGCCGGACCACCGCGCGCGACCCGTTCGAGCTGAGCACGCCCGGCACGCTGGAGGACCTGCTCGCCCCGGCCGGCCTGCGCCCGGCCGGCAGCGGGCGGGTGAGCTGCCCGTTCGCCTACGCGGACCTGGACAGCGCGGTGCGCGGCCTGCTCTCCACCGGTCTGTTCGAGGCGGCCGAGGAGTTCTCCGGCGCGTCGCTGGTCGCCAAGGAGCTGGAAGAGGCGCTGCAGCCGTACCTGCGCGCGGACGGCTCGGTCCGGATGGAGAACGTCTTCCGCTACCTGATCGCCGAACGGCCCCGGTAGCGGCTGGCGGCGGCCGACCCCGACGGCGTTGGGAACGGGGCCCACGGCGACGCCCGGAACGAGCCCCCGGCGGCACTGGGAACGAGACCCCCGGCAGCGATCGGAACGGCCCGGGCGACAACAGATCCGGCAGCGACGAAACCGGGGGCGTCCGCCAGCGCGGCGAGCGCCCCCGGCCCGCCGGTTCACGCCTGGTCGAGCGACTTCTCGTCGGAGCCGGAGCCCTTCCGCGGCACCCCGGCCGCCCGGTACGCCTGCTCCTCGTCCAGCGTCTCCCCCTCCAGCAGCGCCGCCGCCAGCGCGTCCAGCCGGGCCCGCTGCTCGGTCAGCAGCCGCACCGCGTCCTCGTAGCACTCGGCGACGATCCGCCGGGCCTCCTCGTCCACCGCGTCGAGGGTGGTCGGCGCGGCGGAGAGCCCGTAGGCGCCCTGCGGGTCGGCGGGCACCGCGGTCAGCCGCCCGACCCGCTCGCTCATCCCCCACCGGCCGGCCATCCCGCGGGCGATGTTGGTGACCTGCTCCAGGTCGCTCTCCGCCCCGGTGGTGATCACCCCGTAGACCACCTGCTCGGCCGCCATCCCGCCGAGCGCGCCGATGATCCGGCCGCGCAGGTAGGGCTCGGTGTACGAGTAGCGGTCGTTCTCCGGAGTGGACAGGGTCACGCCGAGCGCCCGGCCGCGCGGCACGATGGTGATCTTGCGGACGGGGTCGGCGCCGGGCTGCAGCATGCCCAGCAGCGCGTGCCCGCTCTCGTGGTAGGCCGTGCGCTCGCGCTCCTCCTGCGGCATCACCAGCGGCCGGACGGCGCCGAGCTGGACCTTCTCCAGGGCGTCCGAGAGGTCCCGCTCGTTCACCGCGTCCTGCTTGCGCTTGACGGCCAGCAGGGCGGCCTCGTTGACCAGGTTGGCGAGTTCGGCGCCGGTCATCCCGGGGGTGACCTTGGCCAGCCGGGTGAGATCGGCGTCGCCGGCCAGCGGGACGGTCCGGGTATGGATGCGCAGGATGGCGGCGCGGCCGTCCCGGTCGGGCGGGCTGACGGTGATCCGCCGGTCGAACCGGCCGGGGCGCAGCAGCGCCGGGTCGAGCACGTCCGCGCGGTTGGTCGCGGCGATCACGATGACGCCCTCGGAGCCGGTGAAGCCGTCCATCTCGGTGAGGATCTGGTTGAGCGTCTGCTCGCGCTCGTCGTGCCCGCCCATGCCGCCGCCCGCGCCGCGCTGGCGGCCGATGGTGTCGATCTCGTCGATGAAGATGATCGCCGGGGCGACCTTGCGGGCCTCGGCGAACAGTTCGCGGACCCGGCTGGCGCCGACGCCGACGATCATCTCGATGAACTCGGAGGCGGAGGCGGAGAAGAACGGCACGTCCGCCTCGCCGGCGACGGCCCTGGCGAGCAGGGTCTTGCCCGTCCCGGGCGGGCCGCTCAGCAGCACGCCGCGCGGCATCTTGGCGCCGAGCCTGCGGTACTGCTGCGGGTTCTTCAGGAAGTCGACCACCTCGGTGAGTTCGGCCTCGACCTCGTCGATGCCGGCCACGTCGGCGAAGGTGGTGCGCTTGCCCTGGTCGGCGGTGACCGGCTTGGGCGGGGCCTTGCGGCCGAGCGCGCCGGCGCCCAGCCCGCCGGCCATCCGGCGGGCGAGCAGCACCCAGATCAGGATCAGCAGCACCATGGGGGCCAGCGAGATCAGCAGGTTGGCGAGGAAGCTGCGCTGCTGGACCACCGGGGAGGTGGCGGTGACCTCGACGCCCTGCTGCTGCAGCGTGGTCCACAGGTTGTCGTTGGCGAAGGACGGCCGCTGGGTGGCGAAGTCGGTGTAGTCGCCCTTGCCGCCGTCCGGTTTGGGCTGGGCGCTCTTGAGGGTGCCCTCGATCGCGTCGCCCTTGGAGTAGATCTTGGTGATGTTGCCCTTGTTCAGCTGGTTGTTGAACTCGGTGTAGGAGATCGTGGTGGCGCCGGCGTTGCCGAAGAAGGACAGCAGCAGGTCGGAGATCAGGAACACCACGAGCGCGGTGAGGGCGAGTCCCATCCAGCCGCCGGGCATCCGGCGGCGGGGCGGCGGCGGGGGCGGGGCGCCCTCGGACCGCCAGGGCTGGTCGGGGGTCTGGCGCGGCGGCACGGGTTCGGTCACCCATCGGACGATACGGACGCGGGCTCGGGCGAGCCACCCGAAACGCCGCGCCGAGCACGCCCCTGACCAGCCGCGACGGCGCCCCGCCCGTGACTACGCCTCCGCGCCCGGCCACTCCTCGGCGGTCAGCGCGAACCGCTCGTGGTCCCGCCAGTCGCCCTGGAGGAACAGCATCCGGGGGGTGAAGCCCTCGTGCCGGAAGCCCAGCCGCTTGGCCATCGCGACCGACCGCTCGTTGTCCGGCTGCACGTTGATCTCCAGCCGGTGCAGGCCCAGCCCGCCGGCCGACTGCGGGGCGAAGCAGCGGTCCAGGACCAGCCGCAGCCCCTCCGTCATCCGCCCGGTGCCGGCGAACGGCAGGTACGCGTCGTAGCCCAGCGCGCCGTTGCAGAACCGGCCCATCACGATGTTGGCGACGTTCACCTTGCCGACCAGCCCGCCGGTGTCCCGGTCGACGATCAGGAAGGTGCGCAGGCCCGGCCCCTGGCGGTCCAGCAGTTCGGCCAGGCCGTCCGGCTCGACCGGGTTCCACCGCCCGATGTGGTCGGCGGACCGTCGGACCGCCTCGGCGTACACGTCCTTGTCCTCGGCCCGCGGGGCCCTGATCGTCACTCGCACACCACCATCATCGGGCATGCGAGCGGCCCGCCGCCCGGAAGGTCCCGGACGGCGGGCCGCTCGAACGACGGACCGGTCTACAGCAGGTCCTTGAACTCCTTGGGCAGCTCGAAGTCGGCCGGGCCCTTGCCCGCACCGAGGCCGAACGCGCCGCCGCCGGCCGGGTCCTGGTCGCCGCCCGGGCCGAGCGCGCGGCGCTGGGCGGCCGCGGCCTCCTCCTGCGCCCGCTTGAGCGGGTTGCCGCTCTTGCGCTTGCCCTTGGCCTGCGGGGCCTTCTTGCCGGACTTCTTGGCGCCGCCACCCATGCCCGGGATCCCCGGCATGCCGGGCACGCCCTTGCCGGAGGCCATCGCGGACATCATCTTGCGGGCGTCGAAGAACCGCTCGACCAGGTTCTTCACCTCGCCGACCTGGACACCCGAGCCCTTGGCGATGCGGGCCCGGCGGGAGCCGTTGATCAGCTCCGGCTCGGCGCGCTCGGCCGGGGTCATCGACTTGATGATCGCGCCGACCCGGTTGACGTCCTTGTCGTCGATGTTGTTGATCTGGTCGCGGATCTGGCCCATCCCGGGCAGCATCCCCAGCAGCTTGGAGATCGAGCCCATCTTCTGGACCTGCTCCAGCTGCGACAGGAAGTCGTCCAGGGTGAACGCCTTCGGACCGCCGCGCAGCTTGGCGGCGATCTTCTCGGCCTCCTCCTGCGAGAAGGTCTGCTCGGCCTTCTCGATCAGCGAGAGGACGTCACCCATGCCGAGGATGCGCGAGGCCATCCGGTCGGGGTGGAAGGCGTCGAAGTCGTCGACCTTCTCGCCGTTGGAGGCGAACATGATCTGCCGGCCGGTGACGTGGGCGACCGACAGGGCGGCACCGCCGCGGGCGTCGCCGTCGAGCTTGGAGAGCACGACACCGGTGAAGTCGACGCCGTCGAGGAAGGCCTGCGCGGTGGTGACCGCGTCCTGGCCGATCATCGCGTCGACGACGAACAGGACCTCGTCCGGGTTGACCGCGGCGCGGATGTCCGCGGCCTGCTGCATCAGCTCGGCGTCGATGCCCAGGCGTCCGGCGGTGTCGACGACGACGACGTCGTACTGCTTCTGCTTGGCGTACTCGATCGAGTCCTTGGCCACCTGCACCGGGTCGCCGACGCCGTTGCCCGGCTGCGGGCCGTAGAAGGCCACGCCGGCGCGGTCGGCGACCACCTGGAGCTGGTTGACGGCGTTGGGCCGCTGGAGGTCGCAGGCGACCAGCAGCGGGGTGTGCTTCTGGCTCTTCAGCCAGTGGCCGAGCTTGCCCGCGAGGGTGGTCTTACCGGCACCCTGCAGACCGGCGAGCATGATCACCGTCGGGCCGTTCTTGGCGAACCGGACCCGGCGGGTCTCGCCACCGAGGATCGCGATGAGCTCCTCGTTGACGATCTTGATGATCTGCTGCGCGGGGTTGAGCGCGCCCGAGACCTCGGCGCCGGCCGCCCGCTCCTTGACCTGCTTGATGAAGGCCCGCACGACCGGCAGCGCGACGTCCGCCTCCAGCAGCGCGATGCGGATCTCGCGGGCGGTGGCGTCGATGTCCGCCTCGCTCAGGCGGCCCTTGCCCCGGAGGTTCTTGAACGTCGCTGCGAGGCGATCGGAAAGAGTGTCGAACACGTCGTCGCGGGTCCTCTGCGGCATCGGTATCGGTACGGTCGTCGCCCCCCAGGGTATCCGGCCGCCCCGGGTACGGTCTCCACCCGGGTTGCCACGACCTCGGAACGGACCTCGGCGCCCGCCGGCGGGCCCCGGCGGGCCGACCCCCGGCAGCCCCAGGCGGGCCCCGGCGGAACTCGGCGGAACCGCACCCCGGCGAGCCCCGAAGGCCCCCGGCGCGGCTCAGCCCAGCGCCGCCCGGACCGCCGCCGCCACCTCCCCGGCCCGCCCGGCGGAGAGCGGGCGCCCCTCCCCGTCGGTCAGGTAGAAGGAGTCGACGGCCTCCGCGCCCAGCGTCGAGACGTGCGCCGTCCGCACCCGCACGCCCGCCCCGTCCAGCGCCCGGCCGATCCGGTGCAGCAGCCCCGGCGCGTCGTGCGCGCGGACCTCCAGGACGGTCGCGGTCGCCGAGGCCACCGCCGGCGCCACCGCGACCACCGGCGGCGGGGTGGGGATGCCCCGGCGGCGCGGGGCGGCGGCGTCCCGCTCGGCCAGCCGGCGCGCGACGTCCAGCGAGCCGTCCAGCGCCCGGCGCAGGTCGGCCCGTAGCCGGGCGGCCTCCGGCAGCTCGCCGAACTCGGCGGCCACCCGCCAGGACAGCAGCAGCACCGGGCCGGCGCCGATCGGGTCCAGCTCGCGCAGACCGGCCGAGCGGACGGCCAGCCGGTGCAGCGCGAGCACCCCGGCGACGGTGCCGAGCAGTCCGGGCCGGTCCGGGACGGCCAGGGTCAGCTCGACGCCCATCGGCTCGGCGCCCGGCTCCGCCCCCTCGGAGCGCGCCAGCAGCGACAGGGCGGGCCCGCCGGTCCGGGCGGCCTCCACCGCGAGCCGTTCCTGCCCGGCGGTCGGCGCGGCCTCCACGGGCGCGGCGTAGGCGCCGGCCAGCCGGGCGGCGACCCGGGCCGCCAGGCCGTCCACCAGCGAGGCCCGCCAGCCGCTCCACGCGGCCGGGCCGGTGGCCAGCGCGTCCGCCTCGGTGAGCACGTGCAGCAGCTCCAGCTGGGCCGCGGTGCCGACCACCTTGGTGATCGCCTCGACGGTGGCCGGGTCGTCCGGGTCCCGTCGGGTCGCGGTGTCGACCAGCGTCAGGTGGTGGCGGACCAGCACCGCCAGGGTCTCGGTGTCCTCGGGGCCGAAGCCCATCCGGGCGGCGACGTCCCGGACGATGACCTCGCCGGCCTCGCTGTGGTCGCCGGGCCAGCCCTTGCCGATGTCGTGCAGCAGCGCGGCGACCAGCAGGAGGTCCGGCCGGGCCACCCGGCGGGCCATCGCCGCGGCCCGCACCGCCGTCTCCACCAGGTGCCGGTCCACCGTCCAGCGGTGCACGGCGTTGCGCTGCGGACGGCAGCGCACCCGCTCCCAGTCCGGCAGCAGCCGGGTGACCAGTCCCTCCGCCTCCAGCGCCTCCCACACCGGGACGGCCGCCTCGCCCGCGCCCAGCAGGGTGACCAGTTGCTCGCGCGCCTCGTCCGGCCAGGGCACCGGCAGCGGGCGGCACTCGGCGGCCAGCCGGCGCACCGTCGCGTACGAGACGGTGAGCCCGTTCTGCGCGGCGGCGGCCGCGGCGCGCAGCGGCAGCACCGGGTCGGCGGCCGGGCGGGCGCCCTGGGCGAGCACCGCCTCGCCGTCCTGCTCGACCACGCCCTCGGCGAGCGGCCGACGCGCGACCGCGCCCCGGGCCACCGCGCCCGCGCCGCGCCCGGCGCCGGTGAACGGGAAGGCCAGCCGGGCGGTCCGGCGGCCCCGGCCGGACCGGGCGGCGAGCACCCGCTCCACCGCCCGCCAGGTGACGTCACTCGCGTAGGCGACGGTGCGGGCGGCCTCGTAGACCTGGCGCAGCAGGGTGTCGGCGTCCAGCACGCCGAGCCGTTCGGCGACCTGGTCCTGGTCCTGGAGGCCGAGCCGCTCGGTGGCCCGGCCGGTGGCCAGGTGCAGCGCGTCGCGGACGTCGGCGAGCCGCAGCGCGGCGGCGTCCAGGCCGTCCCGGGGGGCGTCGGCGAGCCAGGTGGCGGCGACGGCGTTGAGCGCGACGGCGTCGCGCAGGCCGCCGCGGGCCTCCTTGAGGTCGGGCTCCAGCAGGAACGACAGCTCGCCGTGCCGCTCGGCCCGCTCCCGCCCGAGGTCGCGCAGTTCCGGCAGGCGCGCGGGGGCGCTCGCGCGCCAGTCGGTGAGCACGGCGGAGCGCAGGGCGGCGGTGAGCTCCTCGTCCCCGGCGAGGTGGCGGGCGTCCAGCAGGCCGAGCTGGGCCTTGAGGTCGGCGGCGGCGACGGACCGGGCCTCGGCGACGGTGCGCACCGAGTGGTCGAGCGCGGCGCCCGCGTCCCAGACCGGGTACCAGATCCGCTCGGGCAGGTCGGGGTCGAGCCGGCCGTCGTGCAGCAGCAGGACGTCGAGGTCGCTGCGCGGGGACAGCTCGCCGCGCCCGTAGCCGCCGACCGCGACCAGCGCGACGCCGGGCGGGCCGCCGGCGGCCGCGAGCAGACCGGCCAGCCAGTCGTCGGTGAGCCGGGCGAGAGCCGCGCGGCGGGGCCGCCCGGCCGGGCCGGGGCCGGCGAGCAGCGCGGCCCGGGCGGCGCCGTAGTCGGAAGGGCTGGTCTCGGTGGTCATGGCGTGGTCCCGTCCGTCGTGCGGTTGAGCGGGCGGCGCCGGACGGCCTGCGGGCGGCCGATGGGAGATCTGCGGACGGCCCGGGCGGCCTGGCGCCGATGCGCCGTCGGCGGACCCGCGACCCCTCGGGGACGGCGGGCCCGCCTGCGGCGCGTCCTACGGTTCAGGGCCCTCGACGAAGGGCCCTCGACGAAGGGCCGCCCTCAGAGGGCGTCCGGCCCGCGCTCTCCGGTCCGGACCCGGACGGCGGTGTCGACCGGGACGCTCCAGACCTTGCCGTCGCCGATCTTGCCGGTCCGGGCGGCCTTCACCAGGACCTCGATCAGCTCGTCGGCGTCCTCGTCCTCGACCAGCACCTCGATTCTGACCTTGGGGACCAGGTCCACGGTGTACTCGGCGCCCCGGTAGACCTCGGTGTGGCCGCGCTGGCGGCCGTAGCCGCTGGCCTCGGTGACGGTCAGGCCGTGCACCCCGAAGGCCTGTAGGGCGGCCTTCACCTCGTCCAGGCGGTACGGCTTGATCACGGCGGTGATGAGCTTCATCGGGCGTCGACCTCGGTCTTCTCGGTGGGCTCGGCGGTGGTCCTGTCGGCGGCCTCGCCGGCGGCCGTGGCGGCTGGCTCGGCGGAGGGCTCGGCGGCGGCCTTCCCGGCGGCGGGCCTCTCCGCGGACCTCGCGGCCGCCGCGGCGCCGACCAGGCCCGGCAGGGCCCGCGCCAGGCCCGCGCCCACCGCGCTGAAATCGTAGGCGGACTCGGCGTGTTCGGCCTGGTCGATGCCGCCCACCTCGACCTCCTCGGCGACCCGGAAGCCGACCGTCCTGTCGATCGCCTTCGCCAGCAGCCAGGAGAGGACGAAGGAGTACGCGGCGACCACGGCCACGCCCATCGCCTGCTTGCCGAGCTGCGCCGGCCCGCCGCCGTAGAACAGGCCCTTGGCGGTCTGGCCGACCCCGCCGGTGGCGAACAGGCCGATCAGCAGCGAGCCGATCGCGCCGCCCACCGCGTGCACGCCGACCACGTCGAGCGAGTCGTCGAAGCCGAGGCGGTACTTGAGGCCGACCGCGGCGGCGCAGACCGCGCCGGCGATCAGGCCGATCGCCACCGCGCCCAGCGGGCTGACCGAGCCGCAGGCCGGGGTGATCGCGACCAGGCCGGCCACCGCGCCGGAGGCGGCGCCCAGCGTGGTGAACGCGCCGTGCCTGAGCTTCTCGTAGACCAGCCAGCCGACCAGCGCCGCACCGGTGGCGACCTGGGTGTTGACCATCGCCATCGCGGCGACGCCGTTGGCGGCCAGCGCCGAGCCCGCGTTGAAGCCGAACCAGCCGAACCACAGCAGCCCGGAGCCGAGCATCACCAGCGGCAGGCTGTGCGGGCGCATCGGGTCCTTCTTGAAGCCGACCCGCTTGCCCAGCACCAGGCAGAGCGCGAGGCCGGCCACGCCCGCGTTGATGTGCACGGCCGTGCCGCCGGCGAAGTCGATCACGCCGTTGCGGTCGCCCAGCCAGCCGCCGTGGCCGCCGTCGAAGAAGAACACCCAGTGCGCGACCGGGAAGTAGACGACGGTCACCCAGAGCGCGATGAACAGGCCCCAGGCGCCGAACTTGGCCCGGTCCGCGATCGCGCCGCTGATCAGCGCCGGGGTGATGATCGCGAACATCAGCTGGAAGGTGGCGAACGCGGTGACCGGGATGGTCCCGGTGAGGTCGTTCAGGCCGATGCCGCGCATCCCGAGGAAGTCCAGGTTGCCGATGAGGCCGGCGAAGGAGTCGGGTCCGAAGCTGAGCGAGTACCCGTAGAGGACCCAGAGCACGCTGACGATGCCGAGCGAGAGGAAGCTCATCGCCAGCATGTTCAGGGTGCTCTTGGCCCTGACCATGCCCCCGTAGAAGAAGGCCAGGCCCGGGGTCATCACCATGACCAGGGCCGCACTGATGAGCACGAAGGCGGTGTCGCCCGCGCTGAAGCCGTCCGGCATCGGCGTCTCCTCTGCGTGGAAGCCGATCCAAACCCGGATTACCCGTCCCGTGCCACCCGGGGTGTCGGCGATGAAGAGGAGAGTGCCGAAGGCTGGTTTCGGCCGGTGCGGCCCGTTGTTTCGCGGCCGTGACGCGTACGACGCGTGGGTTACGCCTTCGTGAACGGCGGCCGTGCCGCAGGGCCGAACGGGTTACCGTGCCGCCGAACGGGACGGCCGGTGGCACGACGGCCGCCGACCGTGGCGGCGGCGGCCGTCACGGTCGGCGGGGTCCTCGGGCCGGATCCGCGGCCCACGGGCTCGGGGTGCTCAGACCACCGAGACGTACTCGGGGATGTCCTGGACGACGCGCTCCTTGAGCCGGCTCACCGCGTCCACTCCCTTGAACCGGGCGGCCGCGGCCTCGGTGGTCTTGCGGACCCGGGAGTTCAGCCGCTCCGAGCGCACCTTGGTGGCGATGTCCACCGCCTGCTCGGCCATCACCGCGGCCTGCTCGGCCTCCCGCTGCAACAGGTGGACGCTGGCCATGCCGATCAGGTTGAAGGCGTACGAGCGCACGTGGTCGCCGTCCTGGCGGAACAGGTCGACCGCGCGCTCCATCACCGGCGCGGACATCGAGGCGTACAGCTGGGCGTTGTCGGAGTGGTACGCGAGGTCGCGGAAGGAGTGCGCGTTCTCGGCGTTCAGCTCGGCCGGCGAGAAGAACTTCAGCCAGTCCGGCTCCTCCTCCCCCTCGCGGATGTCGGTGAAGGTGTCCTCGGCCAGCCGGACGGCCCGGGCGCAGCGGTTCACCTCGCCGATGGTGGCGTAGGCGCGCGCCTCCATCGCGTACAGCAGGGACTGCTGGCGCGCGCTGGCGGTGTCCCGGCTGCCGTACTGCGCCAGGTGGATCAGTTCCAGGGCGTCCTCGCCCCGGTTGAGGTGGATCATCTGGCGGCTCATGTCGGTGAGGATGAGTGCGCCGAACGGGCGGTCCCCGGCCTCCTTGGCGGCGTGCAGGGCCAGCACGTAGTACTTCTGCGCGCTCGGGTGCATCCCGACGTCGTACGACATCCACCCGGCCAGGTGGGCGAGTTCGGCGGTGAGCCGGAACAGCCGCCGGGTGGTGTTCTCGTTGTACGTCTCCTGGAGCAGGTCGGTGACCTCGTGGAGCTGGCCGACGACGGCCTTGCGGCGCAGCCCGCCGCCGTTCTGCGCGTCCCACTGCCGGAACATGACCGTGGTCTGCTCCAGCAGTTCGAGCTCGGGCTCGGACAGCCGGCCGGTGAACGGGTCGCCGCCGTTGGCCGCGGCGAGGATCGGGGTGGGGGCGCCGGTCGGGCCGGGGGTGAGCCAGCGCTGCATCGGCTCGATCAGCGCGGCGCCGGCGGTCAGCGCGAGCGAGGTGCCGAGGAAGCCCCGGCGGTTGAGCATCAGGTCGCTGCGGGAGTAGTCGCTGATCAGCTGGACGGTCTGCGGCGCGCTCCACGGCAGGTCGACGCCGCCGCCCACGGTGGAGACCGGGATCGCGGCGCGCAGGCCGAGGTCCTCGATCGAGACCACCGAGCCGAAGCGCTCGGAGAAGAGCTCCGACATGATCTTGGGAATCGGCTCGCGGGGCTGTTCGCCGTCGAGCCATCGGCGCACCCGCGAGGTGTCGGTGGACACGTGGTGGGCACCGATCTGCCGGGCCCGGCGGTTGACCTGACGGGCCAACTCGCCCTTGGACCAGCCGCTGCGGGCGAACCAGGTGGTCAGCTTCTCGTTGGGTTGCTTCTCTGCCATGGGAACGTCCCCATCCCGCCCGGCCCCCTCGGGGCCCCGATCGTGACGCCCGACGGTTTCGGGCCCTTGCCAGACGTACCGTGCCTGAGGTGTCGCCGTACCACGCTCTCGCACTGGTGTGCCATCGTTACGGACGGACCGTCAGATTCCCAACTCCCGCGCCCTGGCGGACCGGAGTCGATTCCACGATGACGTCCGTGTGCTGAACGTAATGCCCGCGCGGCGCCCGCGGGAGCGGCCCTGGCGAAACGCCACCTTTCGCCACCCCCACGAGTGAACCGAAGCCACGGCCCACGCGCTTCACTAGGAAGTCCGACGGCCCGGCACATGCGGGCCGCCAAGGCCTCCGGCGAAACCCGGCAGCCCCGGCAACCCACCGCAGTCACAGGCGAGTTCGACGCCCACCCTGATCGGCGGCCGCCTCGCCCACCCCACGATCCGGCATCGGTGCCGCCAGCCACAAGGCGGCGCCCGAGGCGCACCACCACGACAGGCGCACACCGGGCGCTGCACGCCGCCACCGCACAACGCACCACGCAACGGACAATCAACACACAGTCACCATCCCGTAACCATCGGCGACGGGAACCTGTTGGGGGAGGCATGGACAACCTGTTCGGCGAACTTCGACTGGGACACCTGCGGTTGACGCCGCTGGGCGCGCGCCGCCGCACCAAGGTCACCGCGTCCCAAGCCGCCGCGGAGTACACCGGCCGCTGGGGCTGGACGGTCGCCACCGGCGCCCCGGCCGGCTCCGCCACCGCCCCGACCCGCTGTCCCTGCGGCTCCGATTGCTGCGCCGCGCCCGGCCTGCATCCCGTACCGGGCGGCGAGGACCGGTCCCGGGAAGCGGGCGCCGGGGGCTCGGTGCTGTTCCCCACCGGCCGCGCCTTCGACGTCCTGGACGTCCCCGAGCAGGCCGGACTACAGGCGCTGGTCCGGCTGGAGCGGATGGGCACCCAGGTCGGCCCGGTGCTCGCCCCGCCCACCGGCCGGCTGCAGTTCCTGGTCGCCGCCGGCGCCGCCCGCCGACTGCCCGACCTGCTCTACCGGATGGGCTGGGACGACGCCGCGCTCGACCTCACCTGCCACGGCGAGGGCAGCTACGTCGCCGCCCCGCCCACCGTGCTCGGCGCGCTCGGCCCGGTCCGCTGGCTGCGCCGCCCCACCCGCGACAACGCCGGCTGCCCGCCCGAGGCCCGGCTGCTGCTCGGCACCCTCGCCTACGCCTGCCACCGCGGCCGCGAGCGCACCGCCGAACCTGCCTGGCTCGCCTCGTAGGCCTCCGCGCGCCCCGCACGTCTCGGCGTGCGCCCCTCCAGCTCGGCGCGCTCCTTTGCCTCGGCACGGTCCTCCGGTCCCGGGCACCCCGCCGGCCCCCGGGCGGCAACGCGAAAGGGCCCGCCCCTCGCGGAGCGGACCCTTCGTGCGTACGGGGCCTCAGTCCCCGATCAGCGCGTCCACGAACGCGCCCGGCTCGAACGGCGCCAGGTCGTCCGCACCCTCGCCCAGGCCGACCAGCTTGACCGGCACGCCCAGGTCGCGCTGGACCGCGACCACGATGCCGCCCTTGGCGGTGCCGTCCAGCTTGGTCAGCACGATGCCGGTGATGTCGACCACCTCGGCGAACACCCGGGCCTGGATCAGGCCGTTCTGGCCGGTGGTGGCGTCCAGCACCAGCAGCACCTCGTCCACCGGGCCGTGCTTCTCGACGACCCGCTTGACCTTGCCCAGCTCGTCCATCAGGCCGGTCTTGGTGTGCAGCCGGCCGGCGGTGTCCACCAGCACGGTGTCGGCGCCCTCGGCGATGCCCTCCTTGACCGCGTCGAACGCGATCGAGGCCGGGTCACCGCCCTCCGGGCCGCGCACGGTGCGCGCACCGACCCGCTCGCCCCAGGTCTGCAGCTGGTCGGCGGCGGCGGCCCGGAAGGTGTCGGCGGCGCCGAGCACCACCTTGCGGCCGTCGGCGACCAGGACGCGGGCGAGCTTGCCGGTGGTGGTGGTCTTGCCGACGCCGTTGACACCGACCACCAGGACCACGGCCGGCCCCTCCGCGTGCTTGGTGGAGCGGACGGTGCGGTCGGAGTCCTTGCCGATCAGCTCGACGAGCTCCTCGCGCAGCAGCGCGCGCAGTTCGTCGGGCGTCCGGGTGCCGAGCACCTTCACCCGGGTGCGCAGCCGCTCGACCAGCTCCTGGGTGGGGGCCACGCCGACGTCGGCCGTCAGCAGGGTCTCCTCGATCTCCTCCCAGGTGTCCTCGTCCAGGTGCTCGCGGGAGAGCAGCGAGAGCAGGCCCTTGCCGAGCGAGTTCTGCGAGCGGGAGAGCCGGGAGCGCAGCCGGACCAGTCGGCCCGCGGTGGGCTCGGGGACCTCGACGGCGGGTGCCGTCTCGGCCTCGGCGGCCTCGACCTCGACCTCGGTCGGGGCCGTGGCCGGGGCTCCGGTCGAGGCTTCGGTCGGAGCCTCGGTCTCGGGGAGCTGCACCTCCTCGACGGTGCGGCGGGGCTCCTCGGTCGGCGGCGCGGCCTCCTCGCCGACCTGGGGCTCCTGCGGGGTGGTCGGCGGCGCCGTGATGACCGGCGACTGCGACTTCGGGGGCAGTTGCTGGCGTCGTCTGCCGGAAACGACGAGGCCGGCGATCGCGCCGATGGCGACCACGGCGATGACTACGGCAAGGATCACGTATTCCACATAAATCTCCTTCTCGGGATCCCACGACAGAGTGATCCTTCGGTCACCGACGCACGGAGCGTCGCCGCCTCCCTTACGCTGACCGCTGTGCCGTGCGGCACCGGTCAGGGCTTGGCCGTCATGAGGTCGTCAAACGGCTGAACGAGAAGCCCCCTCGCGAGCGAGGGGGAGGAGTCACAACCGCTCCAGTATCCGTGATCGGAGCGTCCGGGAGCATCTGCCCGGGCCAGGCCGGTGGATCAGTCTGTCGGCCCGGAGACAACAGCCTCCTCGCGCCGCCGAGGAGGCATCGGGCTCGCCCTCCGCTCCCGGTGCCCCTCGCGCAGCCGCTGGCTGATCACCTGCGAGATGCCGTCGCCCTTCATGGTCACGCCGTAGAGGGCGTCCGCGGACTCCATGGTCAGCTTCTGGTGGGTGATCACGATCAGCTGGGAGCTCTCCCGCAGCTCCTCCATGATCCCGACCAGCCGGCGCAGGTTGGTCTCGTCGAGCGCCGCCTCCACCTCGTCCATCACGTAGAACGGACTGGGCCTGGCCTTGAAGATCGCCACCAGCAGTGCCACCGCGGTCAGCGAGCGCTCGCCGCCGGACAGCAGCGACAGCCGCTTGACCTTCTTGCCCGGCGGGCGAGCCTCCACCTCGACGCCGGTGGTGAGCATGTGGTCGGGGTCGGTCAGCACCAGCCGCCCCTCGCCGCCGGGGAACAGCCGGGCGAAGACGCCCTCGAACTGGGCGGCGGTGTCGTGGTACGCCGAGGCGAACAGCTGCTCGACCCGTTCGTCCACCTCCCGGACGATGTCCAGCAGGTCACGCCGGCTGCGCTTGAGGTCGTCCAGTTGCTCCCCGAGGAACTGGTGGCGCTCCTCCAGCGCCGCGAACTCCTCCAGCGCCAGCGGGTTGACCTTGCCCAGTTGCTGGTACGCCTTCTCGGCCGCCCTGAGCCGCTTCTCCTGCTCGGCCCGGTCGTACGGGCGCGGCTCGCCCGGCTCCCGTCCTTCTTCCGGGGTCGACGGCGGGACGGGCTGGTCCGGCCCGTAGGTGGCGAGCAGTTCGCCGCCGTCGATGCCGAACTCCTCCAGCGCCCGGGCCTCCAGCTGCTCGATCCGCAGCCGCTTCTCGGCCCGCAGCACCTCGTCCCGGTGGCCGGCGTCGACCAGTTTGTCCAGTTCCTCCTTGAGACCGCGGCCGTGCTCGCGGTGCGCCCGCAGTTCGGTCTCGCGCTCGGCGCGCGCCTGCTCGACCGCCGCCCGCCCGGCGTCCGCGCGGGACAGCGACACCTCCAGGCAGGCCAGCAGCTGTCGGGCGCCCGCCGCGACGGCGTTCGCCACCCCGGCGTCGTGCTCGGCGCGTCGACGGCGCTCGGCGGCCCGGGCGCGCGCCTCGCGCTCGGCGCGGGCGGCCCGGTCCAGCTGGTCCGCCCGGCCGGCGAGCGCGCGGACCCGCTCCTCGTGGGTGCGCACCGCGAGCCTGGCCTCCAGCTCGGCCTGCCGGGAGCCGGTGGCGGCCTCGGCCAGCCGCTGCTGCTCGGCGGTGTCCGGCTCGTCCTCTCCGGCGTCCTGCGAGTCCTCGGCCGCGGCCAGGCGTTCGGCCAACTCCTCTGCGGTGGCGAGGAGTTCCACCAGTCCCTGGTCGGCCCGCGCGGCGGCGGCGGACAGCCGCTCGGCCTCGCCGGCGGCGGCCCTGGCCTGCCCGCCGAGGCGGCCGAGCGCGCCCGCCACCTGGGCGCGCTCCTTCTCCTGCCGCCGCCGCTGCTCGGCTAGTTGCTCCACGGCGGCGACCGACTCACTTCGCTGCTCGGCGAGTTCGGCCAGGCGTCCGGCCGACTCGGTGCAACGGAGGGCGAGTTCGGCGATCGCCCGGGCGGTCTCCTCGACCGCCGCCCGGATCTCCAGCAGGCTCGGCACACCGTCGGAGCCGCCCTGCGCGAAGTCGGCGCCGAGCCGGTCCCCGGCGGCGGTGACGGCGGTCAGCCCGGGGTGGTCGGCGACCAGCCGCAGCGCCTCGTCGAGGGTGTCGACGACCGCCACCCGGGCCAGCAGGCCCCGCACGGCACCGACCAACCCGGCCGGCCCGTCGACGAGTTCGGCGGCCCAGCGGGCTCCTTCCGGCAACTCTCCGACGCCGGCGAGCGGTTCACCGGCACCCTCGATCAGCAGCGCGGCCCGGCCCGCGTCCTCGGCGCGCAGTAGCCGCAGCGCCTCGGCGGCGGTGCCGGGCGAGTCGACGGCGACCGCGTCGGCGGCCGCGCCGAGCGCCGCCGCCACCGGCACCTCGTACCCGGGGGCGATCCGCAGCAGCGCGGCCGCGGGGCCCCGCAGTCCGCTCAGCCGCTCCCCCGCGTCGAGCAGGGCGCCGGTGCCGTCCTTGCGGCGCAGTCCGAGGGAGAGCGCCTCGTGCCGCGCGGTGAGCCCGGCCCGTTCGCGCTCGGCGGCGCCGGCCGACTCCCGGGCGGCGGCGAGGTCGCGTTCGACGGCGGCGAGCCGCTCCCGGGCCTCCTGGTGGGCGGCCTCGGCCCGCTCGTCCTCCCCGGCGGGGCCGCCGACCTGCCGCTGGAGCTCCTCGTACTCGGCCTGCGCGGCCTCGGCCCGCAGCAGCGCCTCGCCGCCGGCCTCGGTCAGCCGGCCGATCTCGGCTTCGGCGGAGGCCGCCTTGGAGCGGGCGGCGGCGGCCTGCCCCTGCAACCGGGCCAGGCCCTCCCGGCGGTCCGCGACGGCCCGGGCGGCGTCCCGCAGCCGGCGCTCCTCGGTGGCCAGCCCGCGCTCCAGTCCACTCCTGCGTTCGACCGCCTCGGCCAGCGCGTACTGCGCCTCCTCCAGCGCCTCGGCCAGCGCGGCCTCGTCCTCGCGGACCCGCGCGGCCTCCCGCTCCAGTTCCTCGGGATCGCGGCCGCGCCGCTCCTCGGCCTGCCCGCCCGCGGCGGCGTGCCGGGCGCGGGCCTCGGCCAGCCCGATGGTGCCGCGGGTGCGCTCGGCGAGCGCGGAGAGCCGGTACCAGGTCTGCCGGGCGGTCTCCAGGCTCGGGCCGAGCTGCTGGACCTGCGCCTCCAGCACGGCCTCGCGCTGGACGACACCGGCCAGCTCCTGCTCGACGGTGGTGCGGCGCAGCCGCAGTGCCAGCTCGTCGGCGATCTCGGCCTCGACGGCCCGCCGGAGGGCCAGCAGGTCGTCGGCGAGCAGCCGCAGCCGGGCGTCGCGCAGGTCGGCCTGGATGCCGGCGGCGCGGCGGGCGATCCTGGCCTGCCGGCCGAGCGGTCCCAGCTGGCGGCGCAGTTCGGCCACCAGGTCCTGGACGCGGTTGAGGTTGACCTGCATCGCGTCCAGTTTCCGCAGCGCCTTCTCCTTGCGCTTGCGGTGCTTGAGGACGCCGGCCGCCTCCTCGATGAAGGCGCGGCGGCCCATCGGGTCGGCGTGCAGGACGGAGTCCAGCTGGCCCTGGCCGACGATGACGTGCATCTCGCGGCCGATGCCGGAGTCGGAGAGGAGCTCCTGGATGTCCAGCAGGCGGCAGGTCTCGCCGTTGAGCGCGTACTCGCTGCCGCCGTTGCGGAACATGGTCCGGGTGATGGTCACCTCGGAGTAGTCGATCGGCAGGGCGCCGTCGGCGTTGTCGATGGTGAGGCTGACCTCGGCCCGGCCGAGCGGGGCGCGCCCGCTGGTCCCGGCGAAGATGACGTCCTCCATCTTGCCGCCGCGCAGCGACTTGGCGCCCTGCTCCCCCATCACCCAGGACAGCGCGTCGACGACGTTCGACTTGCCGGAGCCGTTCGGGCCGACCACGCAGGTGATGCCGGGCTCGAAGCGCAGGGTGGTGCTGGAGGCGAAGGACTTGAACCCGCGCAGCGTCAGACTCTTCAGGTGCACGCGGCCGGTCTCCTCGTCGCTCGCCAGGGCCCAGGGCCTGTCGTCAACGGCGACTGTATCCCCGGCGGGCCGCGAGCCCCGGGCCCGGACACGACGAAGGGACGCCACAACCGGGCGTCCCTTGCAAGCTGCGTCCCTTTCGGAGCGGCTCAGTGCACAGCGGCGTCGATCTGCGAGGACCGGGCGGGACTCAGGTGAGAGCCGGCTCCCGCTGATCCAGATCGATGCTGTTGAGCAGCGAGTGCCCGTCAGCGACAGCGGCGAGCGCGTCGTTCTCGGCCTGCATCCGAAGGAGCTCGGATTCAAGGTCCTGGACGCGCTGCTGAAGCCGTCGCATCTCGGAGAGCATTCGCGGGTCGGGGCCGCCGACGTACCCGAGAAGCGCCTTTGCCATGATGAATGGTCCTCCACGCTGAGTGACCGAACCGGAACGGTACAGGTCTAGGGGGAAGGGGGACGCACGCGCGGCGCGTCACCGGTAGTGCTGGCTGGGCACTTACGGCACAACCATCGTGAGCTGGGCTCACGAGGGCAGACGCCTGCCGGGAAAACGCGGTCGTGTGCGCGGGTTTCCAGCGTCTCACCAAAGACGGAAAGGGTCAACACGATCACCGCACGCTACCGCGACCCTGTCACCTGCCTGGCGGTGTCGTCACGCCTGGGGGCCTCGGGCCGGGTCCACCAGCTGCTCGTGGATCATCGTTCGATGCGGAGTCAACCACGAGTCTGCCCGAATGGCAACCGCATGACACCAGCAGTTGCGGATCAGTTCCGGCCCGCGCGGGTGTGGCCGGGCTCAGCGGATCTCGAAGCCCTCGTAGCCGGGGCCCACGGCCGTCCAGATCTCGGTGACGCCGCTGACCTCGCCCGGGGTGTCCGGGCCGCGCAGCAGGTCCAGCAGCAGTTCGCAGTCGGCGGCCAGGCCCTCGGCGACCACCTGCACCCGGCCGTCCCCGAGGTTGCTCGCGTAGCCGGTCAGGCCGGTCTCCAGCGCCCGTGCCCTGGTCCACCAGCGGAACCCGACCTGCTGGACCTTCCCCCGGACCCAGGCGGTCACCCGGACCGGTTCCTCACTGTGGGCGTCGCGACCGTGCATGCCCCGAGCCTAACCAACGCGACGGACGGTCACAGGTCCACGGGGCCGTCGACCACGCGGAGCGGCCCCGCCGGAGGAAGTCCGGCGGGGCCGCAGGGGTGTCGCGGTGGAGCTCAGCGGGTCACCAGTCGCCGCCGCCGAAGTCCCCGCCGCCACCGAAGTCCCCGCCACCGAATCCGCCGCCGTCGCCGAAGCCGCCGCTGAAGTCGGAGGAGTTGAAGTCGGCGCCGGTGAAGTCGCCGCCCTCGTGCTGGTCCTGGTAGCCCTGGTCCATCATCGGCGCCGCGGCGTAGGCCGGGCTGCTGATCATCGAGCCGAGCATGGTGCCGACCAGCAGGCCCGGCAGCAGGCCGCCGCCGAATCCGCCAAAGTAGCCGCCCGCCCAGGGGGCGTAGGCCGGGCCGGCGTTCCAGTACGGCTGCGGGCCGTGCTCGGTCTCGACGGTGCGGATGGCCGGGTCGAGGCCGGAGGCCAGCCGGTCCGCGTCGGACCGGCAGACCGGGACGGTGCGGGCGGCGCCGTCGGCCGGGGCCCAGTCGACGTCCTTGACCGACGGGCCGTGGCGCGGGTCGAAGAAGCACGGGGGACGGCGCTCGGGCACCGGGCGCTTCTCCCGCCGGGCGGCCAGGGTGGCCAGCGCGAACCGGCCGTCCTCCAGCGCCTCAGTGACCGGCTTGACGTCGTCCGGCCGCTTGGCCTCGTCCATCAGCCGCTTGGCCTTCTCGTACGAGTCCAGGGCGTGGGTGTAGTCGGTGCGCTGGGTGTCGTCGGCGTCGGTCGCGGCCGGGTTGAAGTCGAGCCGGTCCAGTTCCTCGCCGAAGGCGGTGATGTCCTCGTCGACCACCCGGCGCAGCTGCTCCAGCTCGGCCCGGGCCTGCTCCTCCTTGCGCGTCTTGGCGCGGCGGAAGAGGAGGAAGACGCCGGCACCGGCCAGCGCGAGCAGCACGACCGGGATGACCACCCAGGCGATCGAGGTGCTGTGGTTCACCCCGGTGCCCTTGGCCTGCGGGGCGGCGCTGTCGACGAACTCGTTCAGGGTGGCGTCGATGTCGCCGTTGTGGGAGCGGAAGGCGGCGCCGGCGATCCGCTCGGCGCTGCCCTGCGACATCGCGCCGCGGTCTGCCTTGGCCGCGAACTGGTCACCGCGCCAGATCGCGTAAGCACCGTCGATGCCGACCT
Organism: Kitasatospora sp. NPDC091276; assembly: GCF_040684355.1. Taxonomy (NCBI): domain Bacteria; kingdom Bacillati; phylum Actinomycetota; class Actinomycetes; order Kitasatosporales; family Streptomycetaceae; genus Kitasatospora; species Kitasatospora sp. NPDC091276. Next base: position 66,839 of record NZ_JBFBFU010000037.1, read on the forward strand.
TGGTGCGCAGGTCGTTGAAGACGGTCCGCTCGCCGTAGGGGGCGCTGGCCGGGACGACCGCGACGAAGATCGGCTTGTCGGCCTTCTTGATCTTCTCGGTCAGGGCGTCGGCCTGGCTCTGGCTGAATCGGCCGGTCATCGCCGGGTCGACGTAGACCCGACCCTGCTTCAGGGTGGAGGCCGCGTCGTCCAGGCCGCCCGCGGCCGAGGCCGCCGGTGCGAGCAGGAGCAGCAGCCCCAGCAGCGCCGCCACCAGGGCAAGCGGCCCGGCGCCCCGGGAACGTCGTGCAAGGGTTCTCATGCCCTCGACGCTACCCCGACGGGCGTCGAGGCACGGCATACCCTTCGCATACTGGTAATGACAGGATTCCCCGCCGACCGCCGGGGCCGCACCCCTCCTCGGGGATGATGTTTCCCCCACTCGCCCCTGATGCGGGCGGTGCGCGGGAACCGCGGCCGGCGCCCGGACGTACGTCCCGGCGGGCCCAGGGTGTTCCGGGCGGTGCGCCGACCGTACCGCGCGGACGGGCATAGTGGTCCCGGACCACTGGTCCCATTACCTGTTCTTGACCCATCTCCCGATCGGAGCACCCGGTGATCATCGGCCTCGTCACCGCCGTGGCGGCATCCGCCTGCTACGGCACCGGCTCAGTCCTCCAGGCCGTCGGATCCCGCCGTTCCGCGCGCGAGGAGGCCGCCAAGGGCGCCGCCGGCGCCACCACCGAGCACGGCGGGCCGAGCCTGTCCTCCACCGCGAAGGCTGCCGTCACCTGGGAGTTCATCGTCGGCACGGTGCTCGACCTGATCGGCTTCGGGCTGGGCGCGCTGGCCGCGCGGCTGCTGCCGCTGTTCCTCTCGCAGACCATCATCAGCGCCAACCTGGTGATCACCGCGGTGCTGAGCATCAAGCTGCTCGGCATCCGGCTCAAGCAGCTGGAGTGGGCCTCGATCGGCGTGCTCTGCTCGGCGCTGGTGCTGCTGGCCGTCTCGGCCGGCCCGGAGGGCGGCCACCACGCGTCGATGTCCTTCCACTGGGGCCTGCTGCTGGTCACCACCGTGCTGCTGGTCGGCGGCGGCCTGCTGGTGCGGCGGATGGGCTCCAAGGGCGCGATCGTCGCCGGCCTGCTCTCCGGCCTGGGCTTCGGCGCGCTGGGCGTCGGCGTGCGCATCCTGAACGGCATCGACCCGTTCGACGTCGCCAAGCTGCTCTCCGACCCGGCGCTGTACGCGATCCTGGTCGGCGGCCTCGGCGGCATGTACGTGCACACCGTGGCGCTGCAGATCGGCTCGGTGAACGGCGCGACGGCGGCGCTGGTGGTCGGCGAGACGGTGCTGCCCGGCGCGATCGGCGTGCTCTGGCTCGGCGACTCCTCCAAGTCCGGCCTGGGCTGGCTCGGCGTGGTCGGCTTCCTGCTCGCGGTGGTGTCCGCGGTCGGGGTCGCCTACTTCGGCCAGGACACCCACGGCTCCCCCGGCGAGGCGGCCGCCGACCAGCCGGAACTCGCCAAGCACTGAGCTCCCCGGCCCCCGCTTCCGGCCCTCGCTGTCAGCCCCCGCTGCGGGCCCGCGGCACCCGCTGGCAGCGGGGGCAGAAGTAGCTGGAGCGGTTCATCCAGGCGGCCCGCCGGATCGGGGTGCCACAGCGGCGGCAGGGCTCGTGCTCGCGGCCGTACGCGTCGAGGTCGCGGGAGAAGTAGCCGCTCTCGCCGTTCACGTTGACGTACAGGCTGTCGAAGCTGGTGCCGCCGACGGCGAGCGCCGCCGTCATCACCTCGCGGGCGTTCGCCAGCAGTTCGGCGGCCTGCGGGCGGGTGAGCGTCGCGGTCGGGCGGTCGTAGTGCAGCCGGGAGCGCCAGAGCGCCTCGTCGGCGTAGATGTTGCCGACCCCGCTGATCAGCGTCTGGTCGAGCAGCGCCCGCTTCACGGTGGTGCGCTTGGCCCGCAGCGCGGCCGCGAAGGCGGTGTCGTCGAAGCGCGGGTCGAGCGGGTCGCGGGCGATGTGCGCGATGGAGAGCGGCGTGCCCTCCGGGTCGCCGTCCTCGGCCTCCTCGACCGCGAGGCCGCCGAAGGTCCGCTGGTCGACGAAGCGCAGTTCGCGCCCGCCGTCGGTGAACCGCAGCCGCACCCGCAGGTGCGTCTCGTCGGGTACGGACGGGTCCTGGACGAGGAGTTGGCCGCTCATGCCGAGGTGGCCGATCAGCGAGAAGCCCGTGCCGGACCCCGCCAGCGGCACCCACAGGTACTTGCCGCGCCGCTGCGCGGTGCCGAGGGTGGTGCCGGTCAGCCGGGCGGCGAAGTCGGCGGCGCCGGCGGGCTGGCGGCGCACCGCGCGCGGGTGCAGCACCTGGACGTCGGCGACGGTCCGCCCGGCGACCCAGTTCGCCAGACCGCGGCGGACGACCTCGACCTCGGGAAGTTCGGGCACGGGAACAGGCCTCCTGCGGAAGGGATCAGCAGGAGGAAGGCTACTGCTCCCTCACGCCCCGGCGGGCAGCCGGTCGGCGTACTTCTCCTTGATCGCCCGCCAGGCGCTCTCGGCGGCCTTCTGCTCGGCCTCCTTCTTCGAGCGGCCGACGCCGCTGCCGAAGTCCTCGCCGGCCACCCGGGCCGCCGCGGTGAAGGTCTTCTCGTGGTCCGGACCGGATTCCATGACCACGTACTCGGGCACCCCGATGCCCACCGAGGCGGTGAGCTCCTGGAGGCTGGTCTTCCAGTCCAGGCCGGCGCCCAGCTGGGAGGACTCCTCGATCAGCGGGTCGAACAGCCGGTGGACGAACTCGGTGGCCGCGTCCAGACCCTGGTCCAGGTAGACGGCCCCGATCACGGCCTCGACCGTGTCGGCGAGGATCGACGACTTGTCGCGGCCGCCGGTGCCCTCCTCGCCCTTGCCGAGCCGGATGAACGTGCCGAGTTCCAGGCCCCGGCCGACGTCCGCGAGCGCGCGGGAGTTCACCACCGCGGCGCGCAGCTTGGCGAGCGTGCCCTCCGGCACGTCCGGGTGGACGCGGTAGAGGGTGTCGGTCACCACGAGGCCCAGCACCGAGTCGCCGAGGAACTCCAGGCGCTCGTTGGTGGGCAGACCCCCGTTCTCGTACGCGTACGAGCGGTGGGTCAGGGCACGCACCAGAAGGGCGCGCTCGAGCGTGTACCCGAGGCGCCCTTCCAGGACGTCGTATTCGGTCGAAGCCGGCCCACCGGCCTTGCCACCGCCCGAAGAGGAACCCTTCGGGGCGGAGGACGCCTTGCGGGTGGAGTTACCGTCCGACATCGATCCGTGCACCCCGCCGATCAGACCGAGAGGACCTGGCGACGGTTGTACGTGCCGCAGCTCGGGCACGCGATGTGACCCAGCTTCGGCTCGTGGCAGCGGTCGCACGCCACGAGGGCCGGAACAACGGCCTTCCAGTTGGACCGACGGTGGCGCGTGTTGCTGCGCGACATCTTCCGCTTCGGAACAGCCACGGCTACTTCTCCTGGTTCTCGGCGAGACCCTCACGGGTGTCGCTGTTCTTGATCCCGTCACCCTCGTCGCCGGGGGCGGCGGAGAGTCCCTGCAGAGCCGCCCACCGGGGGTCGGCGGCGTCGTGGTGGTGCGTCGGGTCGTCGCTCAGGCGCGCTCCGCACTCGGAGCACAGACCCAGGCAGTCTTCCTGGCACACCGGCTGCAGCGGCAGTGCGAGCACCACCGCGTCACGCAGCACCGGCTGGAGGTCGAAGAAGTCGCCCTCCAGGCGGTAAGTATCTTCTTCCGAGTCCTCGTCGAGGTCCTCGGCCCCGGCGGTCCGGGCGCGGTGACGCTCGTCGGACTCCGGGTAGTAGTACAGCTCCTGGAAGTCGACGTCGAGGTCGTCCTCGACGGGCTCCAGGCACCGGGCGCACTCGCCCTCGACCTGGGCCTCGGCGGTGCCGGTGACCAGCACGCCCTCGACCACGGACTCCAGGCGGAGCTCCAGCCGGAGCTCGCTCTTCTCGGGGACGCCGATCACGTCGATGATCCCCAGGCCCGCGGGGGCCTCCAGGGTGCGGGACACCTTGCGCAGCGAGCCCGGGCGACGTCCCAGCTCGTGCGTGTCGAACACGAGGGGGTCGCGGTGGTCGAGGCGGTTCAAGGTGTCCTGACTTCCATGGGGAATCTTCGATCGCGGTGCCACCGCACCAACGGTGCGCGGGCAAGCCGACAGTCCGACACGAAAAGGCCGGAGTGGTCAGCCTACCGGAGTCTCCCGCCAGGCCCAACTTCGCTCCCGTCAGGAGCTTCCGCCGGGCCCGCGCGGGGCCGGCTCAGCGACCGCCCAGCTCCCGGAGCCGGGTCATGTCGATCATGCTGGTGTCGAAGAAGCTGGTCTCGTCCAGACCCGGCTGCTGCTGCTGTTGCGGCACCGCCGGCGGGGCGGCGGGCTGCTGCGGGTAGGTGTAGGCGTCGTACTGCTGCGCGCCGTAACCCGGCTGCTGCTGTTGCGGATAGCCGTAGTCCCCGTGCTGCTGCTGGGCCGCGTAGTCCGGGTGCTGCTGCTGCGGGTAGCCGTCCGCGGCGCCCTGCTGCTGGTGCCCCCACTGGGCACCGTACGGGTCGCCCTGGCCGGCCGGGTCGTAGCCGCCGGCGTACACCTCGGCGTACTGCCCCTGCTGCTGCCCGCCCTGCTGCTGGGCGGCCGCGTACTGGTCGACGCCGGGGGCCTGCCAGCCCGCCGCGGCCGGGGTCTGCTCCGGCCAGGTCTGCTGCTGCGGGACGTCCTCGCGGTACCAGGCGATGTCGTCGCCGTTGGCTTCGGCGTCGGTGGCGAAGCCGGCGGCCACCGCCTCGGCGCGCTCCTTGGCCTGCTGCGCCTCGTCGGCGGCGGCCAGGTAGGCGCCCAGCTCGTCGATCGGCCGCTTGCCGAGCAGCTTGTCGCGGCCCTTGCCGACGGCCTCCAGGGTGGCGCTGAGGACGTTCTCCAGCGTGGCGAGCTTCACATCGACGTACTCGTCGACCTCGGGGCTGGGGGTGATCCGCTGCGGCTGGAACTCCTCGCCGTCCGTCTCGCCGTCGAACTCGGTCTCGAAGACGCTGGAGTCACCGCGCAGCTTGGTCCGGCCGCGGCCGACGGCGCCGAGCGTCTTGGTCAGCACGACCTCGAAGTTGGCGAGCTTGCTGTCCACGTAGTCGTCGGCCTCGGCACGCTTGGCCTCGATCTCGCCACGGGCCTCGGCGAGGATCCGGTCGGCCTCGGCCTGGGCCCGGCGGACCACCTCGGTGTCCGAGATCAGCGAGCCGCGCTCGGCGTGCGCACCCTGGATGATCCGGTCGGCCTCGGCCTGGGCCCCGGCCACCACCTGCTCGTGGTCGGCCATCATCGACTGGGCCTGGGCGAGTTCGGCGGGCAGCTCCGCCTTGAGGGCGTTGAGCAGGCCGATCAGTTCGGCCCGGTTCACCACGCAGGAGGCCGACATCGGCATCGAACGGGCGTTCTCGACCGCCGCGACGATCTCGTCGACCTTGTTCTGCACGTCCACGGGGCTTCGTCTTTCCGTGTGCCGCCGACGGTCCGGCGGAGGCAGGCCCGACGCGGTGAACCTCACCGCAGGGGCAGGAATACAGACTGTACGGCCACCGCGCGGCGAGGTCACAACGCCCGAGCCGAACCGGTCGACCGGGCATCGGACAAGTCATGACGAACCAGCAGAAAGGGACGCCCGCCCCGCGGCGCCGACGCTCCCGCCTACTGCTGGGCCCTGCGCTCCGCGATCCGCTCGACCAGCCGCCGGTGCACCGTCTCCGGCAGCAGGTGGGAGACGTCCCCGCCGTACGAGGCGACCTCCTTGACCAGCGTCGAGGAGAGGAAGCTGTACGTCGGGGAGGTCGGCACGAACAGCGTCTCCACCCCGGACAGGCCGTGGTTCATCTGGGCCATCTGCAACTCGTAGTCGAAGTCGCTGACCGCGCGCAGGCCCTTGATGATCGCGGGGATCCCGCGCTCCCGGCAGAAGTCCACCAGCAGGCCGTGGTACGACTCGACCACCACGTTGCCGAAGTCCGCGGTGACCTCCTCGATCAGGTCCATCCGCTCCTCGACGCTGAACATGCCCTGCTTGTTGCGGTTGATCAGGACCGTGACGTGCACGACGTCGTACAGCTTCGAGGCCCGCCCGATGATGTCGAGATGACCGTTGGTGATCGGGTCGAACGAACCGGGACAGACGGCGCGGCGCATGGCGTGGGTGCTCCCTCGTGGGGTGACGGCTGCTGCGGGCCTCGGCCCGCTACTCGTGCTGGCTGGTCTCGGCGGCGGCGCGACCGTACCAGAGCGTGCCCTCGCCGTAGCGGCGCGAGCGCAGCACCTCGAAGCCCTCGGGCCAGCCGAACTCGCCGCCGCGGGTGCTGCGCTCCACGGTGACGAGTGCGTCCTCCGCGAGCCAGCCCCCGGCCAGGAGTGTGATCAGCATCTCGCGCAGTTCGTCGTCCGTCACGGCGTACGGCGGGTCGAGGAAGACCAGGTCGTACGGGGTCTGCGGGGGCGGGCCCGCGATCACCTGCTCGGCCCTGGCGGCCTTCACCTCCACGCCCGGCAGGCCGATCGTGCGGACGTTCTCCCGGATCACCCGGGCCGCCTGGCCGTCCGCCTCGACCAGCAGGACGTGCTCGGCGCCGCGCGACAGCGCCTCCAGGCCGACCGCGCCCGATCCACCGAACAGGTCGAGCATCCGGGTCCCGTGCAGGGTGCCGCGCAGCGCCTCCAGGGTGGAGAACATCGCCTCACGGGCCTTGTCGGAGGTCGGGCGGGTGCCCCGGCCTGGCGGTACGGCCAGCCGGCGGCCGCCGGCCAGCCCGGCGATCACGCGGGTCATGGTGGGGGAAGGTCCTTTCGTCGCTGCCCGACCACGCTATACGGGTCGAGGCCCCACCGACGGATCGGTGGGGCCCCCGGGGCACGGCTCAGCCCGCCCCGGAGCCCGCCTCAGCCGGCCCCGGGGCGGTTCTCAGCTCGCCTCGGAGCCCGCCGGCGGGGCCGGGGCGGCTGCGCCGAGCAGCGCCGGCGAGGCGTAGCGGGACCAGGACAGGCAGCCGTCGGGCGGGCAGAACTCGGGGCGGCGCGGGTCGTGCCCGAGCTCGCGCAGCTTGGTGCGGACGGAGTCGGGGGTGCGGCCGAAGCGGGCGGCGATCCGGGCGACGGTCTCGCCGTCGTGGAAGCGCCGGACCAGCTCCTCCTCGTGCTGCGGGACCCAGGGGGCGCCGTGGCCGGGGTACAGCTCGCGCAGCACGTCACGGTCGGGGATGGGCTCGGAGACGTCGGCGACGATCGCCAGCGCCCGCAGCGCGCGGTTGAGCGCGATCCGCAGCGAGGCGACGTCCTCGACCGGCAGGCGGAGCTTGCCCGAGGCGAGCGGCTGGGCGGCCGCCCCCTCGCGCCAGCCGGTCAGGGTGAGGGTGACCTCGCGGTCGTCGTCGCTGGCGAGTTCGATCCGGAAGACCTTGTCGCCCAGCGGGAGCTCGTTGAGATGACGGAATGCCATGGCAGGACCCCCAAATGTCGTGCCAGGTACGCACCTTGGGGGTGCGCCCTGAACACCTTCATTCTCTCGCGGGGGTCTGACAATTCCGGGGCCGGCGGCGGCCGCTCAGCCCTTCTCCATGTAGGCCGCGCGGTCCTCGTCGAGCAGGCTCTCCAGCGCGGTGCGCAGCTCCGGGTGGGCGGTCAGCTCGCGGTCCTCGGCGACCAGCCGGGTGGCCTCCGTCCGGGCGGTGAGGATGACCTCCTCGTCCTCCAGCACCGAGAGCACCTTGAGCGAGGACTTCACCCCGGACTGCGCCTGGCCCAGCACGTCGCCCTCGCGGCGCTGTTCGAGGTCGATCCGGGACAGCTCGAAGCCGTCCAGGGTGCCGGCCACCGCGTCCAGCCGGGCCCGGGCGGCGCTGCCCGCGGGCATGTCGCTGACCAGCAGGCACAGGCCCGCGGCGCTGCCGCGGCCGACCCGGCCGCGCAGTTGGTGGAGCTGGGAGACACCGAAGCGGTCGGCGTCCATGATGACCATCGCGGTGGAGTTGGGGACGTTGACGCCGACCTCGATGACGGTGGTGGCGACCAGCACGTCCACCTCGCCGGCCGTGAAGCGGCGCATCACCTCGTCCTTGGCCTCCGGGGCCAGCCGGCCGTGCAGGATCTCCACCCGCAGGCCCTGCAACGGCCCCCCGACCAGCTTCCCGGCAGTCTCCACCACCGAGAGCGGGGGCCGCCGTTCGTCGCTCCCGGCACCGGCGTCGGAGACGTCCTCCAGGTCCTCCTCGGCCGCCTTCCGCTTCTTCTTCGGCTCGGCGGCGGGCTCCTCGTCCCCGATCCGGGGGCAGACCACGTACGCCTGGTGGCCCTTGGCGACCTCCTCGCGTACGCGCTCCCAGGCCCGGGTGAGGAAGTTGGGCTTCTCCAGCGCGGGGACGACGTGGGTGGAGATCGGCGAGCGGCCGGCCGGCAGCTGGTCGAGGACGGAGGTCTCCAAGTCCCCGAAGACGGTCATCGCGACGGTGCGCGGGATCGGGGTGGCGGTCATCACCAGCAGGTGCGGCGGCTGTTCGCCCTTGGCGCGCAGGGCGTCCCGCTGTTCGACGCCGAAGCGGTGCTGCTCGTCGACCACGACCAGGCCGAGGTCCTGGAACTGGACCTTGTCCTCGATCAGCGCGTGGGTGCCGATGGCGATGCCCGCGTCTCCGCAGGCCATGTCGAGCAGCGCCTGGCGGCGGGCCGGGACGCCCATGGAGCCGGTCAGCAGCACCACCCGGGTGCCGAGGTCGGAGCCGCCGAGCATGCCGCCCTCCGCCAGGTCGCCCATCATCTCGACGATCGAGCGGTGGTGCTGCTGGGCCAGCACCTCGGTGGGCGCGAGCAGCACGGCCTGGCCGCCCGCGTCGACCACGGCGAGCATGGCGCGCAGCGCGACCAGGGTCTTGCCGGAGCCGACCTCGCCCTGGAGCAGCCGGTGCATCGGGTGCTCGCTCGCGAGATCGGCGGCGATCTCGGCGGACACCTTCTGCTGGCCCTCGGTGAGGGTGAACGGCAGCCGGGCGTCGAAGGCGTCCAGCAGGCCGCCCGCGCGGGCCCTGCGCGGGACGGCGGGCAGCGCGGACTCGGCGGCCCGGCGCTGGGCCAGGGCGACCTGGAGGACGAAGGCCTCGTCCCAGCGCAGCCGGCTCTGGGCGAGCTCGCGGTCGGCCTGGCCGCGCGGGCGGTGGATCAGCTCCAGCGCCTCGGGCAGCGGGATCAGCCCGTGCCGCTCGCGCAGTTCGGCGGGCAGTGGCTCGCCGACGTCGCCCAGGTGCTTGGTGAGGGCCGTCTCGACGCAGATCGACAGCTTCCAGCTGGGCATCTGCGCGCTGGCGCCGTAGACCGGGATCAGCCGGCCGGCGAACTGCCGGGCGGCGTCCGACCCGGCCTCCTCGTCGAGCAGCTGGTAGTCCGGCGAGACCAGCTGGCGGCTGCGGTTGAAGACGCCGACCTTGCCCGCGAACAGGCCCTGGGCGCCGGACTTGAGCTCCTTCTGCCGCCAGCCCTGGTTGAAGAAGACCAGCGAGAGCCGGCTGCGGCCGTCGGTGACGACGACCTCCAGCCGGTCGCCCTTGCGGCCGCGGAACGGGATCAGGGTGACCTTCTCGATCCGGGCCAGCACGGTGACGTGCTCGTCGATCTCCAGCTCGTCCAGGCTGGTGAGCTGGCCGCGTTCGACGTAGCGGCGCGGATAGTGGTGCAGCAGGTCCCCGACCGTGCGCAGCTTGAGGCTGTCGGCGAGCACCTTCGCGGTGCGGTCGCCGACGAGTTTGGTCAGTGGTTCATCGAGAGCGCCCATCAGGCCCCTGTTTACACCACGGGGCCGACATTCCGGGCTCCGCGGCGTGCCCTACTCCACCCCGATGAGCAGCGGCGCGGACTCCTGGCCGCCGTGGAAGACCACCGCGTCGACCTCGGGCCGCCGGTGCCGGGCGTGTGCCACCAGGCGGTCGGCGAGCGCCTCGTCGGCGCCCTCGCCGAGGACCAGGGTGACGAGTTCGCCGCCCGCGCCGAGCATCCGGTCCAGCACGCTCGCCCCGACCTCGGCCAGCCCGGTGCCGATCACCGCGACGTCGCCGTCGATCAGGCCGAGCACGTCCCCGGCCTGGCAGACCCCGGCCATCGTCCAGGACTCCCCCTCGGCCACGGCGAGTTCGGCGTACCGGGTGGCGCCGGCCGCGGAGGTCATGGCGACCACGTCCTCGTCGAAGCGGCGCCCGCCCTCGTGCACCGCGAGCGCCGCCAGGCCCTGCACCGGCGAGCGGGTCGGCAGCACGGCGATCCGCACGCCCTCCTCGCGCAGCTGGTCGGCGGCGGCCCCGGCGGCGGCGCGCAGTTCGGGGTCGTTGAGCAGCAGGACGACCTCGCGGGCGGCCGAACGGCGCACGGCGGCGGCGAGTTCGGCACTGGCCGGCGGGCGGTCCGGGTCGGCGTGCAGGGCGACGGCGCCGGCCTGCTCGCACAACTCGGCCAGTCCCCCGCCGGACACCACGCAGAGCACCGCGCGGGCCCGGTCCCGGCGTTCGCCGCGCTCGGCGGCGCTGCCGGCCCGGGCGGCGGCCTCGGCGAAGTGCGTGATCCGGATCTGGTGCGGCCGCCCGGCCTCGACCCCGGCCTCGACGGCGGCGCCCGCGTCGTCCACGTGGACGTGCACGTTCCACAGGCCGTCGCCGCCGCCGACCACCAGGGAGTCGCCGAGCGCGCCGAGCCGCTCGCGCAGGGCGGGCAGGGCCTCGTCGGGCGCGTCGAGCAGGTAGATCACCTCGAACGCGGGGTGGCCGGGGCCCGGCGGCCTCAGGTGCACCGCGCAGCTGTCGACTTCCCGGACGTCCCCGCGCAGCGCGACCGGGCCCATCGGCTGCTGCCCGGCGACGGCGTCGGCGAGCGCGCCGAGCACGGCGACCAGGCCGCGCCCGCCGGCGTCCACGACCCCGTTCTCGGCCAGCACGGCGAGCTGTTCGGGGGTGTGCCGCAGCGCGTCCCGGGCGGCCCGGTAGGCGGTGTCGGCGACCTGCGCGAGCCCGTCCCCGGCCCGGACGGCCTCCCGGGCGGCGACCCGGGCGACGGTCAGCAGGGTGCCCTCGACGGGCTCCGCGACGGCCTGGTAGGCGGAGTCGGCGGCCCGTTGCAGGGCGGCCCGCAGCTGGTCGGCGCCGCCGCCCTCGGCGAGCGTCTCGGCGGTGCCGCGCAGCCACTGGGCGAGGATCACCCCGGAGTTGCCGCGGGCGCCGACCAGCGCGCCGCGGGCCATCGCCCGTGCGGTGTCGGCCAGGCCGGGGGCCGGGTCGGCGGCGGGGTCGGCGAAGCGGCTTTCCACCTCGGCGGCGGCGGACTCGACGGTCAGGTAGAGGTTGGTGCCGGTGTCGCCGTCCGGGACGGGATAGACGTTGAGCGCGTCGATCTCCTCGCGGGCCTGGCCGAGCGCACGCAGGGCGAGCTGGCACCAGGTGCGCACGGCCGGGGCGTCGAGCGTGTGCAGCACCAGGTCTCCTCCGGGTGGGACGCCGCGACGGCCTGCGGGGCAGCAGCACGGCCAAGGCCGCGGCGAGGGGTGATACCGGCAGGTTATCGGGGGCCGGGGAGGGTCGCCCGGACCGGCGACCGGAGCGATCACCCTGCCGGACATGGTAGTTTCGTTGAACCGGAACAGGCGTTGTATGCTCTTCCGGTTGCCTGGAACAATCCAGGCTCACCCCTCGGTCCGGTCAGGTTCACGCGAGTGCTCCGCTGGTCCAGCGGGGTTGTCGAACGTAAATGATCTGAAGTCTTGGAGTGACTCCTGTGGCTGCCAACTGCGACGTCTGCGGCAAGGGGCCGGGCTTCGGCAACAGCATCTCCCACTCGCACCGCCGTACCCCCCGTCGTTGGAACCCCAACATTCAGACGGTGCGCGCTGTGATTGGGCGGACGCCGAAGCGGCTCAACGTCTGCACCTCGTGCATCAAGGCCGGTAAGGTCTCGCGCTGACGCGCAGACCGGCATGCCGGTCCTCCAGTGAAGCCGGTTCATCCTCGGATGAACCGGCTTCACTGTTTTTCCGCCGCGCTTTCCGGCCGCTGATTTCCCGCCGGCTTCCCGCCGCACCCGTGTTCCCCGCCACATCCGTGGTGGTGGGGGGGGCCGGGGGGCCCCCCCCCCCCCCGGGGCCCCCCCCCCCCCCGGGGGGGGGGCCCGGCCCCGCCCCCCCCCCCCGCCCGACCCCCCC
>NZ_JBFBFU010000038.1:0-71860 GCF_040684355.1 Kitasatospora sp. NPDC091276
AACGGACACTTCCTTCAGGCCGCCTTCCAGCGGGCCCTCCGGGCGCTTCGTTCTTTCGTGTTTCAAGCTTATCAGATGTTTTCCGCTCCGTTTTCTGGAGTTTCATTTACCTGATCGGCTTTCGCCTTTCGGCGCTCCCGAACTCTACCAGAGTTTCTCGGGCCGTTTTCCGCGGTCATTCTCGAATTCGCATTCGAGAGACTTCCTGCGGGGCCGTCCCGTGGGGCAACCCGGAGAACATTACGCACCGGGCTGCCCCACGTCAAACCAGCCGCCGGAGGCTCAGACCTCGACGACGACCGGCAGGATCATCGGCCGGCGGCGGTAGTTGTCCGCCACCCACTTGCCGACGGTCCGGCGGACCAGCTGCTGGACCAGGCGGGGCTCCAGCACGCCGTCGCTCGCCGAGCGGTCCAGGGCCTCCTGGAGCTTGGCGGCGACCGGCACGAACGCGTTGTCGTCGATGCCGGAGCCGCGGGCCTGGAAGGTCGGGCCGCCCACGATCTTGCCGTTGGTCGAGTCGACCGCGACGAAGACCGAGATGAAGCCCTCCTCGCCGAGGATCCTGCGGTCCTTGAGCGAGGCCTCGGTGATGTCGCCGACCGAGGCGCCGTCCACGTAGACGTACCCGGCCTGTACCTTGCCGACGATCCGGGCGACGCCCTTCTCCAGGTCGACGCAGACGCCGTCCTCGGCGATGACCACGCGGTTGCGCGGAATGCCGGTGGCGATGCCCAGGTCGGCGGCGGCCCGCAGGTGGCGCCACTCGCCGTGGACCGGCATCAGGTTGCGCGGCTTGCAGATGTTGAAGAAGTACAGCAGCTCGCCGGCCGAGGCGTGGCCGGAGACGTGCACCTTGGCGTTGCCCTTGTGCACGACCTTGGCGCCCCAGCGGGTGAGGCCGTTGATCACCCGGTAGACGGCGTTCTCGTTGCCCGGGATGAGCGACGAGGCCAGGACGACGGTGTCGCCCTCGACGATGCGGATCTGGTGGTCGCGGTTGGCCATCCGGGACAGCGCCGCCATCGGCTCGCCCTGGGAGCCGGTGCAGATCAGCACGACCTCCTTGTCCGGCAGGTCGTCGAGCTGCTTGACGTCGACGACCATGTTGCCGGGGACCTTCAGGTAGCCGAGGTCGCGGGCGATGCCCATGTTGCGGACCATCGAGCGGCCGACGAAGGCGACCTTGCGCTTGTACTCGTGCGCGGCGTCCAGCACCTGCTGGATGCGGTGCACGTGGCTGGCGAAGGAGGCGACGATGATGCGCTTGTCGGCGTTCGCGAAGACGTTCCGCAGCGCGGCCGAGATGTCCCGCTCGTGCGGGATGAAGCCGGGGACCTCGGCGTTGGTGGAGTCCACCAGCAGCAGGTCCATGCCCTCTTCGGCCAGCTTGGCGAAGGTCGGCAGGTCGGTCAGGCGGCCGTCGAGCGGCAGCTGGTCCATCTTGAAGTCGCCGGTGGCCACGACCATGCCCGCGGGGGTGCGGACGGCGACCGCCAGGGCGTCCGGGATGGAGTGGTTGACCGCGATGAACTCGCAGTCGAAGGGGCCGATGCGCTCGCGCTCGCCCTCCTTGACCTCCAGCACGTACGGCCGGATGCGGTGCTCGGCCAGCTTGGCCTCGATCAGGGCGAGGGTCAGCTTGGAGCCGATCAGCGGGATGTCCGGGTTCTCCCGCAGGAGGAACGGGACGGCGCCGATGTGGTCCTCGTGCCCGTGGGTGAGGACGATGCCGTCGATCTTGTCGAGGCGGTCCCGGATGTAGGTGAAGTCCGGGAGGATCAGGTCCACGCCGGGCTGCTCGTCCTCGGGGAAGAGGACGCCGCAGTCGACGATCAGGATGCGGCCCCCGTATTCGAAGACCGTCATGTTGCGGCCGATCTCGCCGAGACCGCCGAGCGGGGTGATGCGGAGGGCGCCCTCCTTCAGGGCCGGGGGCGCGCCGAGTTCGGGGTGCGGGTGACTCAAAAGACTCTCCTCACGACGCACGCCATATGCCCGGGGTCCTCCCCCTGAAGACATATGGCGTGCGTACTCAGTGTCGTTTTTCCTACTGGGTCGGTGCTCTCGCGCCGTCGGTCCGGTCCAGCGGCGGGCCCGTGAGGGTCCGGCGAGCCGGGGCGCGCACGTCTTCGTCTGTTACAGGTGTACCCCGCCGGCGGCGAGATCCTTCGTCAATCGTGCGATCTCCTCGGGAGTCGCGCCGACCAGCGGCAGCCTCAGCGGGCCGGCCGGCAGTCCCTGGAGCTCCAGCGCGGCCTTGGCGAGGATGACACCCTGCGTGCGGAACATACCGCTGAACACCGGGAGCAGGCCCTGGTGGATCGCCGTGGCCTTGGCCACATCGCCGGCCAGGTACGCCTCGATCATCGCACGCAGTTCGCCGGCCACGACGTGTCCGACGACGCTGACCACTCCGGCGGCTCCGACCGACAGCAGCGGCAGGTTGAGGATGTCGTCGCCGGAGTACCAGGCGAGGTCGGAGCGGGCGATGGCCCAGGCGGCCGCGCCGAGGTCGCCCTTGGCGTCCTTGTTGGCGACGATCCGCGGGTGCTCGCCGAGGCGGACCAGCGTCTCGTGGCTCAGCGCGACGCCGCTGCGGCCCGGGATGTCGTAGAGCATGACCGGCAGCCCGGTGGTGTCCGCGATGTGCACGGTGTGCCGGTACAGGCCCTCCTGCGGGGGCTTGCTGTAGTACGGCGTGACGACCAGCAGGCCGTGGGCTCCGGCGGCCTCCGCCTGTCGCGCCAGCTCGGCACTGTGGTGGGTGTCGTTGGTGCCGACGCCGGCCACCACGTGGGCGCGATCCCCGACCGCCTCCACCACGGCGCGGACGAGCTGGGCCTTCTCGGCGTCGCTGGTGGTCGGGGACTCACCGGTGGTGCCGTTGACGACGAGGCCGTCGTTGCCGGAGTCCACGAGGTGCGTGGCGAGGCGCTGGGCGCCGTCGAGGTCGAGTCCGCCGTCGGCGGTGAACGGGGTGACCATCGCGGTCAGGACCCGGCCGAACGGCGTCTGGGGGGTGGAGGTCGGAGCCATGCGTCCAAAGCTACTCGTAGGCGGTGGGGCGGTACCCACACCGGTCCAGTGTTCGGACAGGGGCATACCACGCGAAGCGGCGGAAACAGGCGGTGACATGGGATTCCGGTGCTGCCCGCTCGGGGGTTCGGGCAGCACCGGAATCCGTGTTCATGAATGTAGGGAGCAGCTAGAAAAGCCGCAATCCAGACATGCGTGACACTCCGCCCATATGCCTATCGTCCCAGGTCAGGGAGCGACCCGGCCGTGCTTCTCGAAGGCCGCATGGGTGAGCGGCATGAGCCGCGCCCACTCCTGCTCCATCTGCTCGGCGACCATCTCGATCTCGCGCTGCGGGAAGGACGGCACCGCCGAGTGCTCCCGCTTGGTCCGCAGCGACAGGAAGTGCATCAGCGAACGGGAGTTGCAGGTCGCGTACATCGAGGAGAACAGGCCGACCGGCAGCACCGCCCGGGCCACCTCGCGGGCCACGCCGGCCGCCAGCATCTCCTGGTAGCGCGCGTAGGACTCGCGGTACGCGGCCTCCATCGCCTCGGTGGTGGTCCTGTGCTGCTCGGGGGTGCCGTCGACGAACTCGTAGCGGCCCGGGCGGCCCTGCTGGACGAGCTTGCGCTCCTCCGCCGGAACGTAGAAGACCGGCTGCAGCTCGCGGTAGCGGCCGGACTCCTCGTTGTAGGACCAGCCGCTGCGGTGCCGGTGGAACTCCCGGAACACGAAGATCGGCGCGCTGATGAAGAAGGTCATCGAGTTGTGCTCGAAGGGGGTGCCGTGCCGGTCCCGCATCAGGAAGTTGATCAGGCCCTTGGACTTCTCCGGGTCCTGCTGGACCGCCTCCAGGGACTGCTCCCCCGCGGTCGAGACGCGGGCCGCCCAGATGACGTCCGAGTCGGCGGCCGCGCTGCGGACCAGCTCGACCGTGACGTCGCTGCGGAAGCTGGGGGCCGTCGGTTGGTCGCTCACGCGTTGCTCCTTGCGGGTTCGGTGCTGTGCAGCTTGATGGCGTGCTGCATGGTCTTGCGGGCGCGCGGGGTGTCGCCGGCGTCGGCGTACGCGACCGCGAGGCGGAACCAGACCCGCCAGTCGGCCGGCGCGGCCTCCGCCTCGGTCTGCCGGCGGGCGAACACCGCGTCGGCCGAGGCCCGGTCGATCCGCCCGCCGGTGGTGCGCTGGAGCTCGTCCACCGGCAGGCCGCCCTCGGCCTCCAGCTCCCGGGCGAGCTGCTCGCTGGCCCGGCCGAACCGGATGGTCTGGCGCAGGAACCAGACGCCGATCACCGGGATGACGAAGGCGCACAGGCCGATGCCGATGCCGAGCGGCTTGCCGGTGGCGACCAGCTGGACGCCCTCCCCGACGCAGAGGAGGGCGACCAGCAGCAGCACGCCGGACAGGACGAAGAATCCGGTACGGGACGTCATGCCGGGCTCACAGGTCCAGGAAGTGTTCGAGGCCCAGGGTGAGCCCCGGCGTCTCCACGACCTTGCGCACACCGAGCAGGATGCCCGGCATGAAGCTGCTGTGGTGCAGCGAGTCGTGCCGGATGGTGAGCGTCTCACCGGTGTCGCCGAACATCACCTGCTGGTGGGCGAGCAGCCCACGCAGCCGGACGGCGTGCACCGGCACCCCGTCCACGTCGGCGCCGCGGGCACCGGGCAGGCTGTGGGTGGTCGGGTCCTGCTGCTGCGGGCGGCCGGCCTCGGCGCGGGCGGCCGCGATCAGCTGCGCGGTACGGGTGGCGGTGCCGCTGGGGGCGTCGGCCTTGCGGTCGTGGTGCAGCTCGACCACCTCGACCGACTCGAAGTACTTCGCCGCGGTCTGGGCGAACTTCATGCCGAGCACCGCACCGATGGAGAAGTTCGGCGCGATCAGCAGGCCCAGCTCGGGGGCCTGGTCGAGCCAGCCGCGGACGGTGGCCAGCCGCTCGTCCGTCCAGCCGGTGGTCCCGGTGACCACGTGGATGCCGTGGTGCAGGCAGTAGTCGAGGTTGCCCATCACCGAGTCCGGGTGGGTGAGTTCGACGGCGACCTGGACGCCGGCCTCGGTCAGCTCCGCCGGCTCGGACCCGCGGCCCAGGGTGGCCACCAGTTCGAGGTCCGGCGCGGCCTCGACGGCCTTGACCGCCTCGGAGCCGATCCGACCGTTGGCACCGATCACGGCGACACGCAGCGTCATAGCGAAATGTCCTCTCACACCAGCAGATCGGCGAGCTTGGCGGCCCGCTTGTCGTTGACCGGTCCGATCAGCGCCAGCGACGGCCGGTACGCGCCCAGCACATCACGGGCCACCGCGTGGACGTCGTCCAGGGTCACGGCCGCGATCCGCGCCAGCATCTCGTCCACCGACAGGTGGTGTCCGTAGCTCAGCTCGGCCTTGCCGATCCGGTTCATCAGCGAGCCGGTGTCCTCCATGCCCAGCACGGTGGAGCCGGAGATCTGGCCGATCGCGCGCCGCAGCTCCTCTTCGGTGATGCCCTCGGCGACCACCTTGGCCAGCTCCGCGCGGCAGATCCGCAGCACCTCCTCGACCCGCTTGGGCTGGCAGCCGGCGTAGATGCCGAACAGGCCGCTGTCCGCGTAGGACGAGGAGTACGAGTACACCGAGTACGCCAGGCCGCGCTTCTCCCGCACCTCCTGGAACAGCCGGGAGCTCATCCCGCCGCCGAGGGCCGCGTTGAGCACGCCCATCGCCCAGCGGCGCTCGTCGTGCCGCGGCACCCCGGGCACGCCCAGCACCAGGTGGGCCTGCTCGGTGGAGCGGTTGAGCACCTCGACCCGGCCGGCCGTGCGCAGCGCCTTGACGCCGCGGCGGGCCTCGGCGGGGGCCGCGTCGGAGCGGGCCAGCACCGCCGCGAAGGCCTGCTCGACCTGCTTGACCACCGTGTGGTGGTCGAGGTTGCCGGCGGCCGAGACGACCAGGTTCTCGGGCCGGTAGCGGCGGCGGTAGAAGCCGGCGATCTGCTCCCGGGTGAGCACCTTGATGGTCTCCTGGGTGCCCAGGATGGGGCGGCCGAGCGGGCCGCTGCCGAAGATCACCTTGGCGAACAGGTCGTGCACCACGTCGCCCGGGTCGTCCTCGGCCATCGCCATCTCCTCGAGGATGACGCCGCGCTCGGCGTCGACGTCCTCGGAGCGGATCAGCGAGCCGGTGACCATGTCGCAGACCACGTCGATGGCCAGCGGCAGGTCGGTGTCCAGGACCCGGGCGTAGTAGCAGGTGTTCTCCTTCGCGGTGAAGGCGTTCATCTCACCGCCGACCGCGTCCAGGGCAGCCGAGATGTCCAGCGCGCTGCGCCGCGCGGTGCCCTTGAAGAGCAGGTGCTCCAGGTAGTGGGTGGCGCCGTTGAGCTGCGGGGTCTCGTCCCGCGAGCCGACGCCGACCCAGATGCCGAAGGTGGCTGAGCGCACCGTCGGCAGGGTCTCGGTGACGACCCGAAGGCCGCCGGGGAGGACGGTGCGGCGCACCGTGCCGGCGCCGTCGGCGCCCTTGAGCAGGGTCCGGGTGGAGCCGGGGCGCTGCTTCGCCGCCGGGGCCTGAGCCACGGGGGGTACCTCCAGAGGAAACACGCGTGGGAACGCATGGACGAACGCGGGGGCAACAGGGTGCGGCCCGCACGCCGGGAGGCGTACGGGCCGCAAGGGTCAGCTAGCGGCGCTTCACTCGGAAGCGGTCTCGCCGGCTTCCTCGCCCTCGACGACGGGGATGAGGGAGAGCTTGCCGCGCGGGTCGATCTCGGCGATCTCGACCTGCACCTTGGCGCCGACACCGAGGACGTCCTCGACGTTCTCGACGCGCTTGCCGCCGGCCAGCTTGCGGATCTGCGAGATGTGCAGCAGGCCGTCCTTGCCCGGCATGAGCGAGACGAACGCGCCGAACGTCGTGGTCTTCACCACGGTGCCCAGGTAGCGCTCGCCGACCTCCGGCATGGTCGGGTTGGCGATCTGGTTGATCGTGGTGCGGGCGGCCTCGGCGGCCGGTCCGTCGGCGGCACCGATGTAGATGGTGCCGTCGTCCTCGATCGTGATCTCGGCGCCGGTGTCCTCCTGGATCTGGTTGATCATCTTGCCCTTGGGGCCGATGACCTCACCGATCTTGTCCACCGGGATCTTGATGGTGATGATCCGCGGGGCGTTCGGGGACATCTCGTCCGGCGTGTCGATGGCCTCGTTCATCACGTCGAGGATGTGCAGACGCGCGTCCTTGGCCTGCTTCAGCGCGGCGGCCAGCACCGACGCCGGGATGCCGTTGAGCTTGGTGTCCAGCTGCAGGGCGGTGATGAAGTTGCGGGTACCGGCGACCTTGAAGTCCATGTCGCCGTACGCGTCCTCGGCACCGAGGATGTCGGTCAGCGCGACGTAGTGGGTCTCGCCGTCGATCTCCTGGGAGATCAGGCCCATGGCGATACCGGCGACGGCGGCCTTCAGCGGCACACCGGCGTTCAGCAGCGACATGGTGGAGGCGCAGACCGAGCCCATCGAGGTGGAGCCGTTGGAGCTCAGCGCCTCGGAGACCTGGCGGATGGCGTACGGGAACTCCTCGCGCGAGGGCAGCACGGGGATGATCGCCCGCTCCGCCAGCGCGCCGTGGCCGATCTCGCGGCGCTTGGGCGCACCCACGCGGCCGGTCTCGCCGACCGAGTACGGCGGGAAGTTGTAGTTGTGCATGTAGCGGCGGCGCGTCTCCGGGGAGAGCGTGTCCAGCTGCTGCTCCATGCGCAGCATGTTGAGGGTGGTGACGCCCAGGATCTGGGTCTCGCCACGCTCGAACAGGGCCGAGCCGTGCACGCGCGGGATGGCCTCGACCTCGGCGGCCAGGGTGCGGATGTCGGTGACACCGCGGCCGTCGATGCGGACCTTGTCCTTGATGACGCGCTCGCGGACGACCTTCTTGGTCAGCGCGTTGTAGGCGGCGCTGATCTCCTTCTCGCGGCCCTCGAACTCGGGGAGCAGCT
Organism: Kitasatospora sp. NPDC091276; assembly: GCF_040684355.1. NCBI lineage: Bacteria > Bacillati > Actinomycetota > Actinomycetes > Kitasatosporales > Streptomycetaceae > Kitasatospora > Kitasatospora sp. NPDC091276. Next base: position 7,985 of record NZ_JBFBFU010000038.1, read on the forward strand.
TCTCGGCGGCCAGCGCCTTGACGCGGTCCAGCTCGTTGTTGCGCTCCTGCTTGCCCGGGATGGTGAGGGCCTGGGCGAGCTCGTCCTTGACGGCGGCGGTCAGCGCGGCGAGGACGTCGTCCTGGTAGTCCAGGAAGACCGGGAACACGCCGGTCGGCTTGGCGGCCTGGGCGGCGAGCTGCGACTGGGCGGCGCACAGCACCTTGATGAACGGCTTGGCGGCGTCCAGACCGGCGGCGACGACGTCCTCGGTCGGCGCCTCGGCGCCGCCCTCGACCAGCTTGATGGTCTTGTCGGTGGCCTCGGCCTCGACCATCATGATCGCGACGTCGCCGTCCGGCAGGACGCGACCGGCGACGACCATGTCGAAGACGGCCGACTCCAGCTCGCTGTGGGTCGGGAAGGCCACCCACTGGCCGTTGATCAGCGCGACGCGGACGCCGCCGATCGGGCCGGAGAACGGCAGGCCCGCCAGCTGGGTGGAGGCGGAGGCGGCGTTGATGGCCACCACGTCGTACAGGTGGTCGGGGTTGAGCGCCATGACGGTGCAGACGACCTGGACCTCGTTGCGCAGGCCCTTGACGAAGGACGGGCGCAGCGGGCGGTCGATCAGGCGGCAGGTGAGGATCGCGTCCTCGGAGGGCCGGCCCTCACGACGGAAGAACGAGCCGGGGATGCGGCCCGCGGCGTACATGCGCTCCTCGACGTCCACGGTCAGCGGGAAGAAGTCGAAGTGCTCCTTCGGCTGCTTGGACGCGCTGGTGGCCGACAGCACCATGGTGTCGTCGTCCAGGTAGGCCACGGCGGAGCCGGCAGCCTGACGGGCCAGACGGCCGGTCTCGAAGCGGATGGTACGGGTGCCGAAGGAACCGTTGTCGATCACGGCCTCGGCGTAGAACACGTTCTCTTCCACCTGGAAGATCTCCTCTTTCGTACGTCTCCGGGAGAGCGTCCCCGCGCTGCCTGCCTGCCGGCTGGCCCTGGCCCTCCTGGCAAGGAGGACGGCAGTCGGGCCGGTCTTCGATCGAAGCCTCCGGGGTGCTCCGCTCGGTCTGCGGGGCTTCCGGGGGCCACTACCGAGGACCGGCGCCTCACGGCTGCCGGGCCGGGACGGGCGGTCCGCGTCTGGACGCTCTCTCGGATGCGGGCGGCTTCCGTTTGAAGCCTTCGGCCCGCGGGGGGTTCGGGTTCGTCTGCCCGGGTGGCGCGCTGGTGCGCCATCACCGGGCATGCCCACAACCCTACGGTGCAATCCTCGGCCACCTGGGGAGGTACGCGCGAGTTGTTATGTCCGGGCGCCGCGGCTCGGGGTGTCCGCGGCATACGCGCGAGGGGCGGCTCCCCGGTGTGGGGAGCCGCCCCGAGCGGCGGTCTTAGCGGGCGCCACCGGCGGCACCGCGGCGGATGCCCAGGCGGTCGACGAGCGTACGGAAGCGCTCGATGTCCTTCTTGGCCAGGTACTGCAGCAGGCGGCGGCGCTGGCCGACCAGGATCAGCAGGCCACGACGCGAGTGGTGGTCGTGCTTGTGGATCTTGAGGTGCTCGGTCAGGTCCGCGATGCGGCGGGAGAGCATGGCCACCTGGACCTCGGGGGAACCGGTGTCGCCCTCCTTCTGGCCGAACTCGGCGAAGATCTGCTTCTTGACGTCAGAGGCGAGAGCCACTGCAACTCCTTCAGGGTGTACCGAGCGGTCCTGGTCGACAACACAGGACTCATGAGGACTCGGTGTCGTGACGGAGCGCGGCCGGCGGTCTGCGACCCACCGGAGGCGGACACACGGCTGCGCTCGAAGGCCAAGGGTACCAGTGCCGCCCACCCGGCCGGTCGGCGGGCCGGACGGGCCGAACGGGGCGGGCGGCACGGGCCGGCCGGTCAGCTGGTGGCGCCGCGGACCAGCCGGTAGACGTCCAGGACGGCGAGCGCCAGCGGGACGAGCGAGATCAGGGTCAGGCTGTCGACCAGGTCCAGGATGCGCCCCCAGAACGGGGAGACGCCGAGCCGGGGCACCACCAGCGCGATCGCGGCGAGCAGCGCCGCGCCGAACGCGATGGAGGCGGCCAGCCAGACGGTGCGCAGGTCGACCTCGGCGGAGCTGGCGGCGCGCAGGATGAACTGCGGGGTGTGCAGGGACAGGCCGATGATCAGCAGGGCCAGACCGAGCAGCCCGGCGATGGTGAGGCTGAAGACCTGCGCGGTGTAGCGGAACAGCCGGGCGCGCAGCATCGTGGCCAGGCCCAGGGCGAGCGCGAGCAGCTCGGGGAACGTCCGGTCGGTGAAGCCGAGGACGGCGCAGGAGCCGACCACGACCGCGGCGCAGCCGCCGACCAGGCCGACCAGGACCTCGTGGCCGCGGCGGGCCTGGTGGGCGATCCGCTCGTACTGGACGGCCTCGGCGCGCTCGGCCTCCTCGTCGTAGTCGCGGCTGCGGGTGCGGGTCTGGCCCGGTGCGCTGAAGCCGACGGGCAGCCGGGCGAAGCGGGCGGAGAGGCCGGGCAGGAAGCCGACGGCCGCGACGGCGGTGATGCCGGTGACGGCGGCGATGTGCCCGGCGGGGGTGTCCGGCAGCAGGACGGCGGCGAAGGTGGCGAGCGCGCCGGCGGCGGCGACCAGGGCGGCGGCGACGAACACCGCGTCCTTCTCGGGGAGCAGTCCCACCAGCAGCACGGCGACCACCAGGACGGCGACGCAGCCGGCCAGGAACTGGAGCCGGCCGGGGCCGTCCCACGGGTGGGCGACGGCGAGGACGCCGCTGCCGCCGATCATGGCGTGCGGCAGGGCGCCGAGGCCGAGCGCGAGGGCGGCGTGGGCGTCCTGGTAGACCCGGGCGCGGACGCCGGCCAGCGCGGTGAGGACGACGGCGGTGACGCCGGCCAGGACGCCGGGCAGGCCGTGCATGTCGTGGCGCAGGTCGGCGAACCAGAGCGCGAAGCCGAGCAGGACGAGCAGCAGCGCGGCGCCGATCAGGCCGAAGGCCCGCATGAGTTCGGCGCTCCAGAGCCGGCGGTCGGTCTCGACGGCGCTGGCGATCGCGTCGGCGACGTCGTCGTAGACGGCCGGCGGGAGGGACTCGGCGAAGGGGCGCAGCGCGAGCAGGTCGCCGTCGCGGACCTGCTGGGCGGCGAGCGGCAGGCCGCTGTCGAGGACGGTGCCGTCGCGGCGCACCAGGTGGAAGCCGGTGGGCGCGCCGTCGGGCTGGCTCTGGTTGGCCAGGCGCAGCACCTCGGGGTAGACGTCCGCGAGCGGGACGTCCTCGGGCAGGGCGACGTCGATCCGGCGGTCCGGGGCGACGACGGTGACCCGGCAGTAGCCGGTCGCGGCGGTGTTGCTCATCGCCGCACCTCGGTCCTTCGACGCACTGGGCGCTCCCCCTTGTTGACGGTGCCGCGGCACGGCGGCGCTCGGTGTGGCAGTGGAACCGGCCCGACCGGGCCGCGAGTTGGCGCGGCGTTACCCTACCCGCTCGGTTCGTGCCCGGCCCCGGTGCGGGCCGGGCCCCCGGCGGGGGGTGCGGCCGCGGGCCTGGCGGGCGGTGCGGGGGCGACCGTTAGGATCGGCCCCTGCGCGCGGTACGGGGGGCGGCGCCGTGTGGCGCGTCCTCGCCCTGGCGAAACCCGTACGAGCCGTACGAGTCGTACGAGTCCAGTTGCGTGAGGGCTGATGCCGAAGTGATCGATCGACGCCGCGGGGTGGATGACACATGGGTGTGATCACGGTCAAGCGCCCGGGCCGGGCCTATCCGCCGGCGGTGCCGGACGAGCCGGTGGAGCTGGTGACCCCGCCCGAACTGCCCCGGCAGGGCGGCGAGGACTGGCTGATGAGCATCCTCCCGATGCTCGGCATGGGCGGCTCGGCGGTGTTCTTCTTCGCGCCGGGCGCGGCGGCCCCGATGAAGGTCATGGGCGGTCTGATGGTCGCCTCGACGGTCGGCATGGTGCTGGCGCAGATCATGCGGGCCCGCAAGGGCGGTTCGACCGCGATGGCGGACGAGCGGCGCGACTACCTCAAGTACCTGCAGCAGATGCGCCGCCAGGTGCGCCGCACGGCGGAGCGCCAGCGCGGCGCGCTGCTGTTCCTGAACCCGGCGCCGGACCAGCTGTGGTCGATCGTGGCGGACGGCCGGCGGCTGTGGGAGCGCCGCACCGGGGACGGCGACTTCGCGCAGATCCGGGTGGGCCTGGGCCCGGTTCAGCTGTCGACGCCGCTGGTGGCGCCGCAGACCGCGCCGATGGACGAGCTGGAGCCGCTGTCGGCGGCCGCGATGCACTCCTTCCTGAAGGCCCACGGCACCTTGCAGGACCTGCCGCTGGCGGTGTCGCTGCGCGCCTTCTACCACGTCACGGTGTGCGGGGACGCGGACTCGGTGTACGGCAACGTGCGCGCGATGATCGCCCAGCTGACCACCCTGCACTCGCCGGACGACCTGCTGGTCGCGGTGGCCGCGGCGCCGGGCGCGGCGGAGGAGTGGGAGTGGACCAAGTGGCTCCCGCACAACCAGCACCGCAGGGAGGCCGACGGCGCGGGCTCGCGCCGGCTGATCGCCACCGACCTGGGCGAGCTGGAGTTCCTGTTGCAGGACGAGCTGGCCGGCCGCCAGCGGTTCGTGCGGGACGCGGCGCCCGCGCCGGACCAGCCGCACCTGGTGGTGGTGATGGACGGCGCCGGGGTGCCGCCGAACTCGCTGCTGGCGAGCCCCGAGGGCGTGCAGGGGGTGACCGTCATCGAGGTGGTGCCGGGCGACCTCGACGAGCCGAGCGGGCACCTGATGGTGACGGTGAGCCCGCAGGAGCTGGTGCTGCGCTCGGCCTCCGGGGCGACGTACACCGGCACGCCGGACCTGCTCTCGGTCTGGCAGTCCGAGGCGCTGGCACGGCAGTTGGCGCCGTACCGGCTCTCGGCCGGCGGGGACGACGAGCCGCTGCTGTCGAACCTGGACTTCACCGACCTGATGAACTCGGGCGACCCGGGCTCCTTCGACGTGACGCGCAGCTGGCGCCCGCGCGCCCAGCACGAGCGGATGCGGGTGCCGATCGGGGTCGGCGCGAACGGCGAGCACGTCTACCTGGACATCAAGGAGGCCGCGCTGGAGGGCATGGGCCCGCACGGCCTGTGCGTGGGCGCGACCGGCTCCGGCAAGTCGGAGCTGCTGCGCACCCTGGTGCTGGCGCTGGCGATGACGCACTCCTCGGAGATCCTGAACTTCGTCCTCGCCGACTTCAAGGGCGGCGCGACCTTCTCCGGCATGGCGGACATGCCGCACACCTCCGCGGTGATCACCAACCTGGAGGGCGAACTCACCCTGGTCGACCGCATGCGGGACGCGATCGAGGGCGAACTGCACCGCCGCCAGGAGCTGCTGCGCTCGGCGGGCAACTACGCCAACATCCACGAGTACGAGCGGGCCCGGGCGGCCGGCGCGGCGCTGGACCCGCTGCCCTCGCTGGTGCTGATCATCGACGAGTTCTCCGAACTCCTCACCGCCAAGCCGGACTTCATCGAGATGTTCATCCAGATCGGCCGGATCGGCCGGTCGCTGGGGGTGCACCTGCTGCTGGCCTCGCAGCGCCTGGAGGAGGGCAAGCTGCGCGGCCTGGACACCTACCTCTCCTACCGGATCGGTCTGCGCACCTTCTCGGCGGCCGAGTCGCGGGCGGCGATCGGGGTGCCGGACGCCTACCACCTGCCGCCGGTGCCGGGCGTCGGGTACCTCAAGTTCGGCGAGGACGTGATGGACCGGTTCAAGGCCGCGTACGTCTCGGGGCCCTACCGGGCGCCGGGGCAGCAGCGGTCGACCGGCGGGCGGCGGGTGAACGCCCGCCCGGTGCTGTTCACCGCGGCCCGGGTGGAGCCGCCGGAGCCGGCGGTGGAGGAGGAGGCGCCGCTCGCCCCGGAGCAGGACGACGCGCTGGTCGACACCGTGCTGGACGTGTTCGTGCAGCGGATGACGGGCCAGGGCCCGGCCGCGCACCAGGTGTGGCTGCCGCCGCTGGAGGAGGCGCCGAGCATGGACCACCTGCTGCCGCCGCTCCAGGTGGTGCCGGAGCGCGGGCTGACCGCGCCCGGCTTCCCGGCGGGCCGGCTGCGGGTGCCGATCGGCATCGTGGACAAGCCGCGCGAGCAGAAGACCGACGTCCTGGAGGTCGACTACGCGGGGGCGGCCGGCCACGGCCTGGTCGTGGGCGGCCCGCGCTCGGGCAAGTCGACGGTGGTGCGCACCACGGTGGCCTCGTTCGCGCTCACCCACACCCCGCGGGAGGTGCAGTTCTACCTGCTGGACTTCGGCGCGGGCAGCTTCCAGTCGCTGGCCGGGCTGCCGCACGTCGGCGGGGTGGCCGGGCGCCTGGACGTCGACAAGGTGCGCCGGATGGTCTCCGAGGTGCACGGGGTGCTGAACCGGCGCGAGGAGCTGTTCCGGGCCGCCGGGATCGACACCATCGGCACCTACCGGGCCCGCCGGGCGGCCGGGCAGCTGCCGGACGAGGCGTTCGGCGACGTGTTCCTGGTGATCGACGGCTGGAACACCTTCAAGCAGGAGTTCGAGGTGCTGGAGCCGGTGATCGGCGACATCGCCCAGCGCGGCCTCGGCTACGGCGTCCACCTGGTCATCACCGCGGCCCGGTACGCGGAGGTGCGCCCGGCGCTGAAGGACCTGCTGCAGAACCGGACCGAGCTGAAGCTCGGCGACCCGATGGAGTCCGAGGTGGACCGCCGGGTGGCGCAGAACGTCCCGCCGCTGGCCGGGCGCGGCATCACCCCGGAGCGGCTGCACTTCCTGTCCGGCCTGCCGCGGCTGGACGGCTCCTGCGCGGTGGACGACCTCCAGCACGGGGTGGCCGGCCTGGTCGCCGCCGTCGACGGGGCCTGGACCGGGCCGCGCGCGCCGCAGGTGCGGATGCTGCCGGCCGTCCTGGACGGGAACTCGCTGCCGAAGGGCTTCGAGCGCCCGGAGCGCGGGATCGCCTTCGGCGTGGACGAGGCCGAGCTGGCACCGGCCTTCGTGAACTTCGAGACCGACCCGCTGTTCATCGTCTTCGGCGACACCGAGTCGGGGAAGTCGGCGCTGCTGCGGATGCTGGTCAAGCAGATCACCGAGCGGTACACCCCGGACCAGGCGGGCATCGTGGTCGGCGACTACCGGCGCGCGCTGCTGGGCGCCGTGCCGCCGGAGTACCTGGTGGAGTACGCGGCCGCGCAGCCGGCCATGGCGGCCATCGTGGACATGCTGCGCGGGGCCTGCGCGCGCCGCCTGCCCGGCCCGGACGTCACCGCCGAGCAGCTGCGCAACCGCAGCTGGTACAGCGGCAAGGACATGTTCGTGATCGTGGACGACTACGAGCTGGTCGCGACGGGCTCGGGCAACCCGCTGGCGCCGCTCGCGGAGTTCCTGCCGTTCGCCCGGGACATCGGCCTGCGGGTGATCGTGGCCCGCAGCGCGGGCGGCGCCGGCCGCTCGCTGTACGAGCCGGTGCTGCAGCGGATGCGCGAGCTGGGCGGGCAGGGCGTGATCCTCTCCGGCAACCGGGACGAGGGCGCGCTGCTGGGGACGGTCAAGCCGATGCCGCTGCCGCCGGGGCGCGGGGTGTACGTGTCGCGCCGGGCGACCGGCGGGCAGATGGTCCAGACGGGCTGGCTGCCGCTGGTGTGAGGGCACCGGCGCACCGCGCCGGCGGCTACGGACGGTGATCGAGGGGTCTGGCTCGCGGGAGCCCGGCCCCTTTCGCGTCCCAGGTGTCGAAACGTTACCTAGATCTTTCCGGCGCGGGGCTGCGGTTCCCGCACCCCGCCCGGGGGTTGCGGCCGCACAGGGGGGCGCCTGGGCGTATCGCCGTCCGACTCCACGGACACCTTTGAAAGGTGGCTTGCAACACTCTGTTCACCTTGGATTCAGTTGCAATGTGGCAGAGGTAACAAGTCGGGCAAAGCTCGCAATGACCGTACGTGATCATCGGATCGCATGTCTATGCCCTTCCGCGCAACGGATTCCGAAGCATTTCGGCCATTGACGCAATCAATACGCCCAGGTTCCATTGCGACCCAGGAGCGACCCCACCAGAACCCCGAGCAGACAGCCAGCGGAGGCGATACCGCTCCCACCCACAGGACCGCACAGAGCCGATCGGAAGCCACATGACCGACACGCTTCGCCCGCCACGCGCCGCGACCCCCGCGACGGCCGACACCGCCGTCGCCGCCGCGCCCCAGCAACTCAAGCGCTCGATCGGCGTGGTGGGCGGCACCCTGCTCACACTGTCCTGCGTCACCCCGGCCTCCACGCTCTTCGTGATCGTCCCGGAGCTGTTCTCCAGCATCGGCAGCGCCACCGCCCTGGCCATCGCCATCGGCACCGTGCTGTGCGTCGCCGTCGCGTTCTGCTACTCCGAGCTCGGCACCCTGATCCCCAGCGCCGGCGGCGAGTACGCGATGGTCGGCACCCTCGCCGGGCGGCTGGCCGGCTGGCTGGTCTTCGTGCTCTCGCTGATCGTCGTGATGATCGTCCCCTCGGTCATCGCCCTCGGCACCGCCGACTACCTCGCCCCCGTGCTGCACCTCGACAAGGCCATGACCGGCGCCGCCGTGATGCTCGCCGCCACCCTGGCCGGCCTGCTCGACCTGCGCGCCAACGCCTGGCTCACCGGCGTCTTCCTGGTGCTGGAGGTCATCGCGGCCGGCGTCGTCTCCGTGCTCGGGTTCTCCCACGCCAACGGCGACGCCCCCAGCCTGCTGCACGGCGTGGTCACCGGGGACGGCGGCGCCACCACCACGGTGAGCATCGGCGCCATCGTCGGCGCGCTCGGCATCGCCCTGTTCATCACCCAGGGCTTCTCCACCGCCGTCTACCTCTCCGAGGAGCTGGAGAACCCCCGCCGCAACGTCTCGCGCACCGTGCTGTGGACGCTCGGCATCTCCTCCGCCGTCATCCTGGTCCCGGTCGTCGCCATCACCATGGGCGCCCCCGACCTCCAGACCCTGAGCTCCGGCGACATCTCCGGCATGGTCACCGCCTGGAGCAACTCCGCGGTCGGCACCTTCATCAGCCTCTGCGTCGCGCTGGCGATCATCAACGCCGGCATCGTCATGGTCATCCAGAACTCCCGGGTGCTGTTCGCCTCCGCCCGCGACAAGGCCTGGCCCGAGCCGGTCAACAAGGCCTTCGGCACCCTCGGCCGGTTCGGCTCCCCGTGGGTCGCCACCCTGGCCGTCGGCCTGCCCGGCGCCGCGCTCTGCTTCGTCAAGGGCGCACTGCTCAGCAACATCACCGGCGTCGCCGTCACCGGGATGTACCTGCTGGTCGCGATCGCCGCGCTGCTCTCCCGCCGCGCCCACCACAAGCACGCCGCCGCCTGGCGGATGCCGCTGTGGCCGGCCGTCCCGGTGGTGCTGATCGCCGTCCTCGTCTACGTGATGACCCAGCTGGACACCGAGCCCCTGCTGTGGACCGGCGGCATCACCGCCGCCGCCACCCTCTACTGGCTGTTCTACCTGCGCCCCCGCCAGGACACCCGCTGGGTGATCAGCCTCCCCGAGGACCAGCAGCCCTGACCCCCACCCCTCCCCCACACGGCAGTGCCCCGGGCTCCCCCTCGCCCGGGGCACTGCCACGTCCGCACCGCTACTTCTTCAGCTTCCACACCGGCGCGGTGGCGATCGCCTTCAGCTGGTCGTTGCTCAGCGCCGGGGTGCTGCGGGTCGCCGGGGTCTGCTGGGTGCCGCTGTTGAACGCGCTGATCACCACCCGCAGGCCGTCCGCGTGCAGGGTGTCGACGGTCCACATGCCCGGGTTGGAGCCCCGCTTGCCGACCACCACCCTGGTGCCGTCCGGCTGTGCCCGGGCACTGCCGAACAGCTCCTCCTTGGTCTTGTCGTCGCGGGACCAGTCCTGCACGTTGATCTCCACCATGGACTTGCCCTTGCCGTCGTCGACCACGAAGTTCGCGTAGCCAGGCTGTCCCCCGGTCTCCGTCTCGGTCAGCCCGGACGGCAGCAGCTTGGCGACGATCGCCAGGATCTCGTCCTTGCCGTACTCCTTGCCGTTGTCCGGCCCCGGCTCCGGCCGCGGCTCGGGGAACTTGGCGATGATCCCGTCCCAGGCCTTGTCGGTGACGACCGCCCTCAGCTGCTCCGGCGACAGCGGCGGCGTCCGGCGGCTGTCCGGTGCGCCCTTCTCCGCCTCGGCGTTCCACTCCGTCAGCTCGATCACGCGGCCGTCGGCGCCGCCCAGCCAGGCGGACCACCTCTTGGTGCCGGCCTGCTTGTTCGGGTACTCGTAGCCCTGGAACAGGGTCAGCTTGCCTCCGCCCGGCAGGCCCGCGCTGGTGCAGGCGTCGTACGGGACGAGCTTCCGGTCCGGGCAGCCGTTCTCCGTCAGGACCGGGCTGCCGGCCCCGACCCGGTTGACCGAGACCGCCATCGCGGCCCTGCCCCGACCGTCGTCGAAGACCAGCGTGCCGCCCTGGCGTTGGCCGGCGTTCTCGTCGCTGGTCCGGCCGCCCGGCAGCAGGCCCCGCAGGGTGGCCAGCACCTCCTCGCCGGTGACCTCGCCCGGCTCCGCGGAGGAGGCCGCCGCGACCGGGGCCGCCGAGCCGCTCCCGCTGCCGCCGGCGGTGCTCGGGGCGGCCGCGGGCACCGCACTCGGGCGCGGCGAGGAGCCGGTGAGGTACACCGCGCCGGTCCCCACCAGGGCCAGCGCGGCCGCGCCGCCCACCACCGCGGCGGTCGAGCGGCGGCGCCAGCGTCGGCGTCCGCGCTGGTACCCGCCCGCGAGCAGGTCGGACGGCTCGGTGCGGAAGCCCTCGCCCGTACGGGTGAGGGCGTAGAGAAGATCGTCCTCGAACTTGTCCGGTTCGGACATGGGTGGTCACCGTCTCCTTGCATCACGAAATTGCGTCACGGGTTGCGTCACGGGTTGCGTCACGGACTACGAGCAGTGGTCAGCGGGCGGCGAGCTCGGCCAGCGAGTCGCCGAGCAGGCCGCGCAGCCGGGCCAGCGCCCGGGTGGTGCGGGTGCGGACCGCCCCCGGGGAGGAGCGCAGCACCTCGGCGGTCTCCGCGACGCTGCGGTCCTCCCAGTAGCGCAGCACCAGGACGGCGCGGTCCTTGGGCGGCATCCGGCCGAGGGCGTCGAGCAGGGTCATCCGCAGCGCGCCGTCCGCCTCCCGCGCCTCCGACTCGGGCACGGCCCCGATGGGGCGCTCGGTGCTGGAGCGGCGGCGCTGCTGGGCGAGGAAGGTGCGCACCATCACCGTGTGGGTGTAGGCGGCCGGGTTGTCGATCCGGTTCCGGCCGCCGGTCCAGGCGCTGCGCCGCCAGAGCACGTACATCCGACTGAGGGCCTCCTGGACGAGGTCCTCGGCGTAGTGGGTGTCGCCGCTGGTCAGCAGGCAAGCCGAGCGGTACAGGTGGCCGGTGCGGCCGGACACCAGCTCCAGGAACCCGGCGTCCTCGGCCTCCCGGCCCGCCCCGATCCACCCCATGCCCGCCGCTCCCCCGTGTCCGTGCTCCCCGACACTTCTTGGATGCGGTGAGCGGCCCACGACGTTACAGCCGTTCCGGAGGATTCTTCCGCGCACCCCCCCCCAGGCACCGGTCGGGTGCTGCGCACACGGATCAGTCGGCGGACCTGCGGCGCAGGTCGCGCAGGACGACGCCGCCGCCGATGAGCAGCGCGACCAGCAGCGCCCCGATGCCGAGGACGTACGTCGCGGTGCGGCCGTCGCGGTCGGCCTGGGTCTCGCCGAGGCCGACCGGCCGGGGCACGATCGGGGCGGCGGCCAGTCGGACGGGGGCGTCCGGGGTGGCGGTGAACGGCGCGCTCTCGGGGGCCTTGGTGACGGCTCTGACCGGGTCGACCACGCCCCAGCCGATGAACCGGTCCGGATCGCGCTGGGTGCGCTGGGCGGTCTGCTCGATCCAGGCCCGCACCTGGGCCGGCTTCCAGTTCGGGTGGGCGCCGACCAGCAGCGCGACGAGCCCGGACACGTACGGGGCGGAGAAGCTGGTGCCGTTGTCGACGCACTGGCCGCCCCTGGGGACGGTGGAGAGCATGTCGACGCCGGGTGCGGCGACCTTCACGAAGGAGCCGTACTGGGAGAACGGGGCGCGCTCGTTGTTGCGGTCGGAGGCGCCGACGGCGAGCACGGTCGGGAACGCGCCGGGGTAGGTGTCACCCTCCTTGCCGTCGTTGCCGGTGGAGGCGACCACCACGACGCCGCTGTCCTCGGCGGCCTGGACGGCGGCCTTCAGCTCCTGGTACCCGCCGAAGCCGGCGGCGCCGGCACCGCGGACGTCCTGGGAGATGTTGATGACCTTGGCCTTGGCCCTGACCGCCTCGTTGACGGCCTGGACCAGGGTGGAGACGTCGCCGTTGCCGTCGCTGTCGTTCTGGCGGATCGACAGGACGGTGGCGTCGGGGGCGAGCCCGACGAAGCCCGTCCGGTCGTAACGGCGGGCGGCGATGATGCCGGCCACCTTGGTGCCGTGGCCGACCGGGTCCTCCTTGGAACTGCCCGGGACCTTCTCCTTGGTCTCCCGGTTCACCACCAGGTTGGAGCCCTCCAGGACCTTGCCGGCCAGCTGCGGGTTCTGGTCGTCCACGCCGGTGTCGATGACCGCGACGGTCACCCCCGCGCCGGTGGTCCGACCGCCCTGCCACAGCTCGTCCAGCAGCAGGCGCTGCAGCGACCACGGCACGGTCGGCACGTCGGGCGCGTTCTTCGGGCAGTCGCCCGCGGCGGCCAGCCCTGGTCCGCTGTCCGCGTGCGCCGGGGCGGCGAGCGGGCCGCCCAGCACGGCGAGCGCGGCCAGTGCCGCGGCCGCCTTCCGGTACCCGCGTCCGGACACCCTGCCACCCCTCATGTCGTCCACCCGTGCCGCGCGCCGAAGGGCGGGTGCCCGGAGTCCGAGCACCCGCCCCCTCACGTTCCCGCTGGGGAACGCGTGGTCAGCTGTTCCCCCACAGCTTGGCGTTGTTGTTCTCGGTCGTCCGGTAGCTCTGCGCGGCGCCGTCCAGCGAGGAGGCGATCTGCGTGCAGACCTTCTGCAGGTCGGCGGCGCGCGCGTCCCACTGGGTCTGGTGGGCCTGGTAGCCCTGCTGGGCCGCGCCCTGCCAGCTGGACGCGATGCGGTTGACGTCGCCCTTGAGGTCGTTCAGCAGGTGGTCGATGCGACCGGCCGAGGCGCGCACTTCCTCGGCCGCGTGGTGGACGGTCTCGAAGTTGACGAGGATGTGGTCGGACACGATGTCTCCCTTGACGAGGATGCGGAGCACCCCGCGCTCAGCCGCGGGCGCCCCACCGAGCGGAAGGTCGGAACAGAACGGTGATCAGCGCGGTGCGGCTGATCAGCCCTGGGCGTTGGAGAACAGCGCCTTCTGCTCTTCCTCGGTGCTCGCGTAGTGCTTGGTGGTCAGCTCGATCGCGTGCTGGATCGCGGTCAGCGACTCCTTCAGCTTCGCGATGTCGGTGTTGACCTGGTCCTGCAAGGCCTTGTAGGCGTTCGCCGCCTGGCCCTGCCAGCCGCCGGTGATGCCATCGACCGTGCTGATGAGCTTCTGCCGCTCAGCCTCGATCTTCCCGATCGCGTCCTCGATCCGCTTGGCGAAAGCCAGCATCTCCTGAGCCGTCATCGTGAACTGACCCTGAGCCATGCTCCACCATCCCCCATGAGACAGACATTGCGTGTACGGAGGGCAGCGCGGCCCGACCGTCCCATCACCCTAGTGATGTCCAGGAGCACTGTAGTCGGCACACGCAGCTCACCCAACACCGAACTCGGCGCAGTTACCAGACCATGACACTGAGGCCAATTCCGTTGCCGGGCTTGGTCGATCATGCGTTCTGCGGCTGGGCGGCACTCTTCGCCGTCAGCGGCGGGCCGGCCGGGACGAGGTCCGACCACTCGTGCGGCACCGGGAGCGGCTGGAGCTCCTTGTAGCCCAACCGGGCCTGGTTGGCGCCCGATTCGTCCTGCGGCGGCTGCTGGTCCGGCGTGGTGGCGCCCGGCTGCGGGGTGGGCGTCTTCGGGGCGCCGCCCTGGCCCGGCTGCGCGCCCTGGCCCGGCTGTCCGCCCGCACCCGGCTGCGCGCTCTGGCCCGGCTGCGCGCCGGGCGGGGTGGTGACGCCGCGACCACCGTCGCCGTTGGCCGGCACCGAGTAGCGCAGACCGGTCTCGGTGATCAGGAAGTCGGTGCCGGAGCCGCCCGCCGCGTTGTCCAGCGCGCGGTAGAAGAGGCCGTGCCCGGGCGTCACGTACGCGGCGCCCGCGCCGTTGTTGTACGGCGCCGGGTAGGACGTCCCGGCCCAGACGCTGCGCCGGGGCGTGCGGCCGTCCTCGGCGACGCCGTCGAAGGTGCTGCACACGACCAGGCGCGCGTCCTGCCGGTCCTGCCAGTTGTTGGCCGGCGCACCGGACTTCAGCGGCCAGTCGTCCCCGGTGCTCGGCAGCCGGACGTCGTTGCCGAGCTTGGCGTGGTCGGCCGGGGTCATCTCGTCGCTGCGCGGCCGCGTGTCGCCGTCGTACTTGTAGAGGTCCTGGTAGTCCGGGTTCTGCCGGATCAGCTCCGCCTGGAACGGCGTCACCAGGTAGAGCCGGTCCTTGCCGACCACGTAGTGGCGGTCCTGGTAGTGCACCAGCCGGCCGATCCGGCGGTCGGCCTGGTTGCCCAGCTCCACCGAGGAGTTGGGGTTCGGGCTGTCCGCCACCCCGTCGACCTTCGGGAAGGTGATCGGGCTGCCGGTCACCAGGGTGTCCAGCCACTCGCGCTTGACGCGCTGCGGCACCGCGTTGGGCCCGAAGACCGCGGTGATCAGCGACTTGCGCTCCTTGTCGTCCGCCTGCGGCGAGCCGATGCCGTGCTTGCGGCCCTGCGCGTCGACCAGGAACACCTTCGCGTCACCCGGCCTGGCCGCGGGCTGGCCCGGCGCCGGCTGCGCGGAGACCTGCTGCTCGTCCGCCTGCTGCACCAGCAGCAGCTGGTCCTGGCCGAGCATCCGGTCCTTGCCCGCCAGCGCCGCCGCGTCCGGGCCCGCCGCCACGAACACCGCCTGGTTGACGGTCTCCTGCTTGTCGTCCGAGCCCGGGCGGTCGCAGACCGACCACTTCATCGGCTTGTCCGCGTTGTCCCTCGTCGGCAGCTTGTCCGGCGCGTACGGGATGCCGATCGTCGGGCCGTGGTTGGGGTAGCTGTCGAGCACCCCGTCGTCGACCACCACCACCTTGGCATCGGCCGGCAGCACCAGCCGCGCCGAGGACATGTTGAGCACCTGGTGCAGCCGCTTGGTCCGGCCGTCCGGGTCGGTCAGCACCACGTACCGGGTGGTCGACTTCTTGCCCTGGACGACGTTCTTGCCGTCGTCCCAGTGCAGCGGCGCACTCGGCTTGAACACCCCCCACAACCCGAACCCGGCGACGATCACCGCCCCCGCCAGCACGCTCGGCAGCACCGCCTTCACCGGGCGCGGCGCGTCCTCGTCGCTGCCGCCGCCACCGGGCAGCAGGAACGCCCCCACCGTGCGCTTGCGGGCGAAGGTGTACGCGTTCAGCTCGTCCCGGCGCGATGCCATCCTCGTCGTCCCCCTCGTCAGACACTGTCGGACCGGCCTGCACCGCCCCCCGCACCCGCCGGGCGGGAACCCGTACGAACCCTCTACGATGCGGCAGCAGACGGTGAGTACGGTACGGGTACGGTCCGCGCACCGGCCAGCCGGGCCGCGGCAACTGATCAGAGAGGGTCACCCGGGGGATGCCAAGCCAGACCGCTCCAGGACGCCGCGGACCGGCAACGGGCGGGAGGTCGCGCCGCTCCGGCCGGGCGCAGCGCGGCGGCCCCGCGTCCGGGACCGCGCCCGGGCAGCCACTGCCGCCCGCCGGCGAGAGCAGCGGCCGTGACGAAGGCGGTCGCGGGCCCGTCCTGCTCCGGATCAACCCCCGGCCCGGGCTGCTCGGCGGCCGGCTGAGGCTCCAACAGCTCGTCCTGGTCGAGGTCGCGGCCGCGCTGGCCGCGGTGGGCTGGACGATCAGCCGGCCGGTCGCCGCCGGCTTCGGCGCGGTCTCGCTGGTCCTGGTGGTGCTCGCCGTGATCCCGCTGCGCGGCCGGACCATCCCCGAACTGCTACGGGTGCGCGCCGCCCTCAAGTCCCGCCGCCGGCGGGCCCGCGGCACGCTGCCGCCGGCCGGCACCGACCCGGCGCTGGCCCCCGCCCTGGAACTCGAACCGGCGCTGCGCACCTGCACCCACGCCACCGAGGCCGACCTGGGCGGCCGCCCGGTCCGCCGGGAGACGGGCATGGTCGGCGACGGCACCTTCCTCAGCTCGGTGCTGCTCGTCCAGGCCAAGGACCAGCCGCTGCGTCCGGTGCGCACCGCGCTGCCGCTGCCCCTGGACGTCATCTGCTCGGCGCTCCAGGTCGACGACATCACCCTGGAGTCGGTGCAGCTCGTCCAGCACACCCAGCCGGCCCCGGCCCCGCACCTGCCCGAGCAGTCGCTGGCCGCCCGCGCCTACCGGGAGCTGCCGGACGGCACCGCCACCCCCGGGCTGCGGCTGACCTGGGTGGCGCTCAAGCTCGACCCGGAGCGCGCCGCGGCCGCCGTCCGGGCCCGCGGCGGCGGCGAGGAGGGCGCCCGCAAGGCGCTGCAACGGGTGACCGACCAGCTGGCCGGGCGGCTCAACAGCGCCGGGTTCAACGCGACCGTGCTGGACGAGCGCGAGCTGATCGCCGCGCTGGCCATCTCCACCTGCGCCAACCCGCTCGCGGTGGCCGGGCGCCAGGGCACCGGCAGCGGCGGCGGCACCACCCGCCGCACCCAGGAGGGCAGCCGGTTCTGGCGGATCGACGACCGCTGGCACAGCACCTACTGGATCTCCCGCTGGCCGCAGCTCAGCCGCCCCGGCGGCTCGCCCGGCCGGATCGCCGCGCCCGACCTGGTCAACCTGGTCACCGGCTCCCCCGCGCTGGCCAGCACCTTCAGCCTGACCGCCGGGCGCGGCACCGGCGGCTCGGTGACCGTCAGCGGGCACCTGCGGGTGACCGGGCGCAGCGAGAGCGAGGTGACGCAGGTCGGCCGCCAGGTGGAGGCGCGGGCGCAGGGCGCCGGACTCGGCCTGGTCCGGCTCGACCTGGAGCAGGCCCCCGGGGTGCTCGCCACCCTGCCGCTGGGAGGAGCGTCCTGATGGCGTACCAGACCTATCCGGCCCCCGGCCCGCAGCACGGCGCCGAACGGCCCCGGGCGCGGTCCCGGATCCTGCCCGGCTTCGGGCTGCGCGGCCCGCGCCGGGAGAAGCACGTGCTCGACGCCGCGGACCTCGGGGCGCTGGCCTTCCCGGTCGGCGACGACGGCGTGGTGATCGGCGTCGACCCGCAGGGGCTGCCCGCGGTGCTCGGCCTGTTCCGGCCCAGCGCGTACGACCTGGTGCTGGTCGGCGGCGTGTGGACGGCGCAGGTCATCGCGCTGCGGGCGGCCGCGATCGGCGCCCGGGTCGCGGTGGAGACCGCGCGCGGGCAGCTGTGGGGCCCGCTGGCGCAGGCCGCGGGCGGCGGGCAGCCGTGCGTGACGGTCCACCAGGTCGGCCGACTCGGCCCGCAGGGCGCCTCGGTGGCCTCGCCGGTCCTGGTGGTGCGCGACCTCGGCGCCCGCCCGCCGCGCAGCCGGCTCTCCGCCGCGCCCTGGCAGACCACCCTGACCCTGCTGCCGTACCTGGGCCCGAACGCGGCCCGGGTGCTCAACGCGGCCGACCTGGTGGGCGTGCAGCGGGTCTCCCCGCAGGAGGCGGAGCTGACCGGCCGGGTGCTGTCGCTCCCGCCGGAGGACGTCGCCTCGCTGCCCACCCTCGGCGACGACCTCACGCTGTGGGCCACCCGGATGCGGCGCCAGTACGTGCGGGCCGTGGCCGGGCAGGCCGAGCAGCAGGTTCTCGGCGGTCCGCGCCGGATGGACTGAGCGGCGGCGCCGGGCCCGGGGGGCCGCTCCGGATCCGACGCCGCCTTCAACGGGGGTTGCCGCACGGCCTAGTCTTTGATGCGGCAACGGCACCGCTGAACAAGCGGCGGCGAACACGAGGGAGCCCTAGTGAGCAGCGATCGGGACGGCGTCTACGTCGGCGACAACGCGGCAGAGGACGACGACGACTGGTCCGACGCGCCCGACTACACTCCCCCGTCCTGGTACGTGCAGACGGACGCCTCGGCGGCCCCGGCGGTGCAGGCTCCGACGGCCCCGGCCCCGGCCCCGGCCGTGCAGGCTCCGACGACGGCGCAGGCTCCGCAGGCCGCCGCTCCGGCGCCGGTGCCCGCCCAGGCTCCGGCCCCGACGCCGGCTCAGGCGCCCGTTCCCGCGCAGCCCGTACCCGCGCCGCCCGTGCCGCCCGCACAACCCGTCCAGGCCGAGGCGCAGCACGTCCCGTTCCCGGCGTCCGCCCCTGCCCAGACCCCCGCCCCCGCGTTCGAGCAGCGACCGGCCGTCGCCCCGGGCTGGCCGGCGGAGGTCCCGGCGCAGCCGCAGCCCGCCCCGGCCCCGCCGCAGACGTACCCGCAGCCGTACCCGCAGACGTCCGCGCAGCACCTGCCCCCGCAGCAGCCGCTGCCGCCGCAGGACGCGCAGTCCGCCGCCGCGTGGGCCGCCCAGCAGGCCGCCGCCCAGCCGCAGCCCGCACAGCCGCAGCAGCCGGCCCCGCAGGCCGCGCCGGTGGATCCGCGCCAGGGCGGCTGGCCGCAGCCCCCCGCCTACCCGCAGTCGGCCCAGCCCCAGCCGCACGAGTACCAGCCGTTGCTGCCGGGCTCGCCGCACGAGCAGTCCGGCGGGGTGCAGCCGTGGCCGCCGCAGAGCGCCGTCGCACCGCCGCCGGTCGCGTTCCCGCATTCCGCCGCCCCGCAGCCGCCCGTGGCGCACGGTGCGCCACTCGGCTACACCGCCGCGGTCGAGCTGTCCTCGGACCGGCTGCTGCGCAGCCAGCCCAAGCAGCAGCGCCAGCAGCCGCGGTTCCAGTTCGGCGGCAAGGCGGCGGCCGCCGAGAAGTCGCGCAAGCTGGAGATCATCCGCACCCCGGTGCTGAGCTGCTACCGGATCGCCGTGATCAGCCTCAAGGGCGGGGTCGGCAAGACCACGACCACCACCGCGCTCGGCGCGACCCTGGCCAGCGAGCGCCAGGACAAGGTGATCGCGATCGACGCCAACCCGGACGCCGGCACCCTGGGCCGCCGGGTCAAGCGCCAGACCGGCGCGACCATCCGCGACCTGGTGACGGCCATCCCGCACCTGCGCAGCTACATGGACATCCGTCAGTTCACCTCGCAGGACCTCAACTCGGGCCTGGAGATCCTGGCGAACGACGTCGACCCGGCGGTCTCGACCACGTTCAACGACTCGGACTACCGCCAGGTCATCGACGTGCTGGGCCGCCAGTACCCGATCGTCCTGACCGACTCCGGCACCGGCCTGCTGTACAGCGCGATGCGCGGGGTGCTGGACCTCGCCGACCAGCTGATCATCGTCTCCACCCCCAGCGTGGACGGCGCCTCCAGTGCCTCGACCACCCTGGACTGGCTCTCCGCGCACGGCTACGCGGACCTGGTGCAGCGCAGCATCACGGTGGTCTCCGGGGTGCGCGAGACCAGCAAGCTGATCAAGGTCGAGGACATCGTCGCGCACTTCCAGACCCGCTGCCGCGGGGTGATCGTGGTGCCGTTCGACGAGAGCCTGGCGGCCGGCGCCGAGGTCAACCTCGACATGATGCGGCCCAAGGTCCGCGAGGCCTACTTCGAGCTGGCCACCCTGGTCGGCGAGGACATCGTCCGGGCCCAGCAGGCCGCCGCCCAGCAGTCCGGGTGGCAGCAGCAGGCGCAGGCCACGCCGTACCCGCCGCAGCCACAACCGCAGCCACAGCCGTATCCGGGTCAGGCCGGTCAGGCCGCTCAGCCCGCCCCCGGGGCGCCGTGGGCGCCGCAGCCCGGCCAGGCCCCGCCGCCGCCCCCCGGCTACGGCTACCCGCAGCAGCCGCCCGCCCCCACGGCCTGGCCGCAGCCGGGCGCCCAGCAGCAGCCGGCCCCGCAGCCGGGCCCGGGCTACGGCTACCCGCCCGCCCAGGGCCAGCCGCCGCAGCCCGCCCCGCCGTCCCCGCCCGCCTCGCCGTCCCCGCCGGACGGCTACCAGCCGCCGCCCGGCTACGGCCACCCGCCGCAGCCCCCGCAGTGACGCCGAAGGGCCCGCCGACCAGGTCGGCGGGCCCTTCCCCGTGCTGCGGCAGTGCTCAGACGCCGTCGGTCAGCTCGCGGGCCTGCTTGACGTCGTCGGCCATCCGGTCGAGCAGCGCGTCGATGGAGTCGAACTTCTCCATCCCGCGCAGGTAGGCCAGGAAGTCCACGGCCACGTGCAGCCCGTACAGGTCCAGTCCGACCCGGTCGATGGCGTACGCCTCGACGGTGCGGGCGGTGCCGTCGAAGGTCGGGTTGGTACCGACCGAGATGGCGGCGGGCATGCGCTCGCCGTCGGCGGTCAGCCAGCCCGCGTACACGCCGTCGGCCGGGATCGCGCTGTGCGGCACGGTCTCGACGTTGGCGGTGGGGTAGCCGAGCTCGCGGCCGCGCTGCGCTCCGCGCACCACCACGCCCTCGACCCGGTGCGGGCGGCCCAGCACCTCGCCGGCGCCGGCCATGTCGCCGGTCTCGACCAGCCGCCGGGTCAGGGTGGAGGAGAACGGCTCGCCGGCCCCGGCGGCGCCGCTCACCTGGAGGTCGACCACCTCGACGTCGAAGCCGGCCGAGCGGCCCAGCTCGGTGAGCAGCGCGACGTCCCCGGCGGCCCGGTGCCCGAAGCGGAAGTTGGGGCCCTCGATGACGGCCCGGGCGTGCAGGGCGTCGACCAGGACCTGCTGGACGAAGGTCTCCGGCGACTCCTGGGACAGCTCCGGGGTGAACGGCAGCACCAGCACCGCGTCCACGCCGAGGCCCGCGATCAGCTCGGCGCGGCGCGCCTGCGGGGCGAGCAGCGGCGGGTGGCTGCCCGGGCGGATGACCTCGCGCGGGTGCGGGTCGAAGGTCACCACCACCGCGGGGAGGCCGAGTTCGCGGGCCCGCTCGACCGCCCGACCGATGATCAGCTGATGCCCGCGGTGCACCCCGTCGAACGAGCCGATGGTGACGACGCTGCGTCCCCAGTCAGCGGGGATCTCCTCCAGGCCACGCCAGCGCTGCACCCTGACCGCTCCTTGTTCCGTACGGCGCGTACCCTCTGTACGCTCAAACGCTCAAACCCGAACCCCTATAGCGTGCCATGCGCCTGCTCCTGCTCCGGCACCGGAATACGGGTTGGGCGCACCGGCGGGTGCGCGGCGCGCCCGGGCACGGTCCGCTCCGCCTCGGCGGCCGCGTACTGCGGGTCGCGGCCGGCCGCCGCCAGGGCCCGCATCCGGGCCAGCCGGGGACCGTCCGGCGCGGTCGGGGCGGCGTCCCGCGGCCACTGGGCGAGCAGCTGCGCGAACGCCGCCGAGCGGCCGGCGCAGCGCACCAGCAGTTCGTCCGCGCCCGGCAGGCCGGGGGTCGCCCGGGCCAGCACCGCGCGGGCCCGGGCCGGGTTCTCGGCCGCGCAGTGCTCGGCCAGCCGTTCCACGGCCGCGGTCAGCACCGCCGGGTCGGTCTCGATGGCGAGCAGGGTGTCCAGCAGTTCGCAGCGCAGCGCGTCCGCCGCCGGGTCGGCCACCGGGACGGACAGCACCTGGGCGAACGGCCGCCGCACGCCCGCCGTCCGGGCGGCCAGCGCGCCGCCGAGCAGCACCCGCAGCTCCAGCCGGGCGGCCGGGCCGCCGGTCGCGGCGCGCTCCAGGCGGCGGCCCAGGTAGTCGACGGCGACCGGGCCGGCCAGGGCCGGGTGCTCGCGCAGCAGCCGGGCGGCCAGTTCGGCGCCCCGCCGGGTGGCCACCGGGGTGCGGGCGTCGGCGAGCACCCGCAGGGTCTCGGCGGCGGCCGCGCCGGGGGACGCCAGCCGGTCGGCGAGCGCGGCCAGGACGGGTTCCGGGTCGCTCTCCAGGGCGGGGGCCAGCGCCCTGGGGGTGAGGAAGGCGTCGCCGCCCGCCCGGTGCAGGGACAGCGCGGCGGGGAGGTGCTCGGCCCTGGTCGCCGGGTCGCCGACCAGCAGGGCGAGGGCGGCGCCGTGCAGGCCCGGTTCGTCCTCGCGGGCGAGCAGGGTCAGCGCGGTGAAACGCAGCAGTCCGGCGGCGGCGCCGACGGCGTGCGGGGCGGCGTGCAGGGCGTGCACGGCGGCGGCGACGTGCCGCTCGGGCCGCCCGTCGTGGCTCCAGCGGTCCACCGCCCGGCAGAGCGCGGAAGGCTCCTCGGTGGCGAGCACGGTGAGCAGTGCGTCCGCCCTCGGGTGCGCGGCGTCGGCCAGGGCGTCGGCCAACTCGTCCAGGGCGAGCCGGCGGTGGGCGTGCAGCAGGTCGTGGGCGAGGTCGGCGACGGTGTGCCCGGGGCGGCCGGGCAGGCCGCGCGGATCGTCGAACCAGGCGCAGAGCAGCGGGAACACCGCGACGGGGTCGGCGCGCAGCCGTTCGGCCACCGCGCCGAGGAACGGCTGCCCGGGCCCGTCGGCGGCCACCAGGCGGCGCAGCAGCGCGAGTTCGGCCTCGGCGGGCAGGCCGAGGCCGGTCCAGAACGCCGGGCCGAACGCGCCGAGCCCGTCCGCCGGGAGCGCGTCCAACCCGCCCTCGGCGACCGCCCGTTCGGCGATCCGACCGGCCAACTGGTCGAGCAGCGCCCGGTGTTCGGCCGGATCGGGGCTGGCGGCCAGCCCGGCGGCGAGCAGCCGGCCCGCCCACCAGGCCGGTTCGCTGCCGGGCGGGCGCAGGTCCAGGGCGCGCCAGAGCCGGTGCAGCCACGGGTCCAGGGCGGGTGCGCCCCAGGTCTCGGCCAGTCGGCGCAGCGCGGCGGCGACCGGGCCGATCCGGTGCCGGGGGACGCCGCGCGGGGAGCCCTCCGCAGGCGCGCCCTCCAGCCCGTTCGCGGGTGAGGAGGGCGTGTCCGCGGCCTCGCCGAGCAGCAGCCCCAGCGCGGCGTCCAGGTCCAGGTGCAGGCCCTGCAGCCAGTCCGCGAACTCCCCGTGCGCGAACCGGAATCCGGGCCCGGCCGGGACGAACAGGCCCTCGGCGAGGACGGCCGTGCCCCAGCCGCCGGCCGCCGGGAACAGCTCCTCGAAGGCGGCCCGGCCCAGGCCGCCCGGCCCGGCGCCGAGCATCCGCCGGGCCGCCTCGTGCACCCGTCCGGCCACCGCGGCCGCCAGCCGCCGCACCCGCCCGTGGGAGGGCCCGGCCGGGCGGGCGGAACTCCGGCGGTGGGCGCCCGGGCGGCGCTGCCGGCCGTCCTCGACCAGCCGCCCGGCCACCCGCAGGCAGCGCAGGTCCAGGTAGGCGGCGAACAGTTCGCCCCGGCGGGCCGGCTCCCCGCGCAGGCCCTCCGCCCACAGCTCGCCGGCCAGCCGGACGGCCAGCGGGTGCCGCGCGTCGGCGTCGGCCGGCCAGCCCGGCGGCAGCCCGTAGCGGCGGCGCACCCGCTCGGCCGCCTCGGCGGGGAGCGGGCCGAGCCGGTGCCCGGCGAGGCTGGGGGCGCCCGGGCCGCCGCCGTCCATCCGGACGGTGGGGGCGCTGGCCAGGTCGCCGCCCGGCTCCGGCGGGTTCGGGTACCGGACGTGGCCGGAGCCGCTGCCCCACTTCTCGGCCGCCAGCCGCACCCAGGCCTCCTCGCCGCAGGCGGTCAGCAGCCGCGCCCCGCAGCCGGTCAGCCAGTCCCCCGCGCCGCGCAGCCAGCGCGGGTCCAGCGGCGCCGGGGCCTCCTCGGGGCCGTCCAGGACCACCAGCAGCGGCCGCCCGGCCGCCGCGCACAGCGCCGCCACCGGTTCCGGCGCGGGCGCCGGGATGCCCAGCTCGGCCGCGACGGCGGCCAGCGCCCGTTCCACCGGGGCGGCGAGCGAGCGGTCCTCGGCGCGCAGGTCGGCGCCGCGCAGCCAGAGGGTGGGCAGCGGCCGGGCGCCGCCGGCGCGGCGGGCGGCGAGGGCGGCGAGTTCGGTGGAGCGCCCGCTGCCGGGGGCGCCGACCAGGGCGGTGACGGTGGCCTGCGGCTCGTCCCCGGCCAGTCCGTCGGGCCGGTCGACCCGGTCGGCGGCGAGCCCGGCGACCCGGCCCGGGCCGGCCCCGGCGGCGGCCAGCTGGGCCGCGGTCAGCCGCAGCACGCCGGCCAGGTTGAGCGCGGGCCCGTAGCCGGGCACGGCCGCGCCGTTGCGCGCCAGCAGTTCGGCCAGCGCCGGCGCGACCGCGACCGCGCCGCCGCCGGCCGGCACCGCCGGGAGCGCGCCGCCGTGCTGCGGCCCGCGCAGCGCGGGCACGGCCAGGGCCACCACGGCGCCGCTGCGGGCGTCCAGCACCGGCGAACCGGCCGGCACCGCGACGCCGGCGACCACCGGCGGGTCGAGCAGCAGCACCCCGCCGACCCCGCCGCACCCGGCACCGGCGGCACCGGCGGCACCGAGCAGACCGCAGCGCAGCGCCACCACCCGCCCGTCCTCGCCGGCCAGCGCGGGCAGCAGCACCGCGCGCCCGGCCCCGAGGGCCGCGACGGGCAGCGGCGGCACGGGCAGCCCGCCGACCGCGTCGGTGCGCAGCAGGGCGAGCCCGTGCTCGGGCAGCGGCAGTACGGCGTCCGGGCCCAGCACCCTGGTCTGCCCGCCGGGGGTGTGCAGGACGATCCGGTCCAGGCCGGTGACGCTCTCGTGGGCGGTGAGGACGGTGCCCTGCGGGTCGGCGACGAACCCTAAGCCGTGCAGTCGCCCGTTGAGGTCGCGGATCCGCAGCAGGTACCGCCCCGGATCTCCCGCCACGCCGTCGCCGTCCAGGAATCCCGGCATTCGCACTGCCCTCCCCGCAGGCCGGACGGCCCGGGGGCGGGCTCGTCACGGCGACCTGCTCGCCGCCGGGGAGCCTGCCCGCCCGGGAGGCGGCCCCACCGCGCCTGCGCCGCTCACCACGGGCGTTCACCTCGCGCGCTCCCCCGGGCGGGTGACCCCTCCCTCGCCGGAACGAACCCCCGGACCTCGCCGGAACACCCCCTGAACGAGCGAAGCCCCTCCCGGGACGCCCCCCGAACGAGCGAAACCCCCGCCGGAAGACTCCCGACGGGGGTGACGCGTGCGCTGCGGGGAGTCAGCCGACGAAGACCGCGACCGGCTTCGCCTGCCCGCCCGTCTCCTCGACCAGCGCGAGGAAGCGCCCGTCCGGCCCGAACACCGCGATCGGCCCGTCCACGCCCAGCCCGGGCGCCTTGAGCCGGGCACCGTGCGACAGCTTCTCCGCCGCCGACTCGTCCAGGTCCCAGCGCGGGAAGGCGGCGGCCGCGGCCTCCCCGATCGGCAGCACCTGCAGCCCCGTCGGGGACTCGCCGGTGACCGCGGCCTCCAGCTGCTCCAGGGTGTGCGCCGACTCCACCGAGTACGGCCCGACCCTGGTGCGCCGCAGCGCGGTGAGGTGGCCGCCGACGCCGAGCCCGGCGCCCAGGTCACGGGCCAGCGCCCGGATGTAGGTGCCGGAGGAGCACTCGACGGTCACGTCCAGGTCGATCACCGGCGTGCCGTCCTCGGCGAGCGCCGCGCGCTGCCCGTGCACGGTGAAGGAGTGGATCGTGGTGGGCCGGGCCGCGAGCTCGAAGTCCTCGCCCTCGCGCACCCGCGCGTACGACCGCTTGCCGTCGATCTTGATCGCGCTGACCTTGGAGGGCACCTGCATGATCTCGCCGGTGAGCGCGGCGATCCCGGCGTCGATCGCCTCCCTGGTCACCCCGTCGGCCGGGGCGGACGCGGTGACCTCGCCCTCCCGGTCGTCGGTGACGGTGGTCTGGCCGAGCCGGACGGTCGCCTCGTACGTCTTGGCGGTGAGCATCAGGTGGCCGAGCAGCCGGGTGGCCCGCTCGACGCCGATCACCAGTACGCCGGTGGCCATCGGGTCGAGCGTGCCGGCGTGCCCGACCTTCCGCGTCCCGGCCAGCCATCGCAGCTTGGCGACGACCCCGTGGGAGGTGATGCCCTCGGGCTTGTCGACGATCACCAGGCCGTCCGGGCCGGTGCCTTTGCGCTTCATCAAGTTCTTTCTCTAAAAAGCGGTCAAGAGATGATCAACGTACCGGTCGCAGCGCGCTCCGGAACCGTTCGACCACCGCGGCCACGTCCTCCCGGGCGCTGAACCCGGCCGCGAAGACGTGCCCGCCGCCACCCAGCTCCGCGCAGGCGGCGGCGACGTCCACCGCGCCCTTGGAACGCGAGGAGCCCCGCAGCGTGCCGTCCGGGTCCTGCTTGAGCACCAGTGCCACCTCGGCCTCGGCCGGGCGGCGCAGGATGTCGATCAGCCCCTCGATCTCCTCGACCGTGACGCTGAACAGCACCAGGTCCTGGTACGGCACCCAGGTCCACACCAGGCCCAGCCCGCCGGCCGCGTCCGGCTCGTAGACGGCCCGGTCGAGCGCGCCCGCGAGCACCTTGAGGTAGCCGAAGGAGGAGGTGTCCCACAGCTGCCGGGAGATCAGGTCGTGCCGGATGCCGGTGGCCAGCAGCCGCCCGGCGAGTTCGTGGGTGGCGGGCGTGGTGGCCCGGTACTTGAACGAACCGGTGTCGGTGGCGACGCCGGTGTACAGGCAGGTGGCCAGGTCCTGGTCGAGTTCGACGCCGAGCCGGCGCAGCAGTTCGTCGACCAGGACGGCGGTGGCCGGCGCGGTCGGGTCGATCAGCTGGTGGGTGCCGAAGCCCGGATTGGAGGCGTGGTGGTCGATCACCACCAGCACCGGCGCGGCGAAGGCCTTGCCGTGCAGCAGGCCGAGCCGGCTCTCCGCGGCCACGTCGAAGCACAGCACCAGCTCGGGGACGTCCGGCACCTCGACGGCCGGCACGATCAGCTCCTGGCCGGGCAGGAAGGCCAACGACTCGGGCACGATCTGCGGGTCGTCGCCGAAGGAGACCCGCACCCGCTTGCCGAGCCCGCGCAGCGCCAGCGCGGCCGCCAGCGAGGAGCCCAGGGCGTCGCCGTCCGGGCAGATGTGGCAGATCAGGTCGATCGAACGGGCCCGCCCGATCTCCGCCACCACCTGCTGCCAGAGCAGCTCGAAACCGCTCTCCTCGGTGCGCGGCCCCGGGAGCGCCACGAGGGCGTCCTCCACCGTGCTGGTGGAAGACGCCCCCGTGGTCGAACCGGCTCGCGAGGCGGCCTTCGCCGGCTCACCCGCCATGACTACTCGTCCTCGTCGTCACGCTCGGCCGCCGGAACCTTGTACGGGTCCGCCTCGCCGGCGTAGGTCGCGCCCGCGGCGGTGGTGCGCACCGCCGCGTCGATGGCCTTGGCCCGGTCGAGCAGGTCGTCGATGTTCCGGGCGTTGTCCGGCAGCGCGTCCGCGACGAAGGTCAGCGTCGGGGTGAAGCGCACCCCGATCTTGCCGACCTCGGAGCGGATCACGCCCTTGGCGCTCTCCAGCGCGGCGGCCGTGGCCTCGCGCTCGGTCTCGTCGCCGAAGACGGTGTAGAAGACGGTGGCCTCGCGCAGGTCCCCGGTCACCCGGGTGTCGGTGATGGTCACGAACCCCAGTCGCGGGTCCTTGATCCGCCGCTCCAGGGTCTGGGCGACGACCACCTGGATGCGGTCGGCGAGCTTGCGCGCCCTTGCGGTGTCGGTCACGTTGCCTCCTCGTGCAGTGGGTCCGGCATTCGGGTGAGCTACGCACCCTTCGGGGCCCACGCCCCAAAGTACCGGCCCGCGCCCGGCCTTGCGGGCGCTCTGGGTCCTGATCCGTGTGAGAACGGCGACTTCCGCCGATCGTCTCCACGGCTCTCATTCGTCGTCGTCGTTGTGGTACCTCCTCCTCGCGGAGAGGAGCTGCACCTCGGGGCGGCCGGCGACCAACCGCTCACAGCTGTCCAGGATCTCGGTGACGTACCCGGCATCGCCGGCCACCACCGCGAGGCCGATCTCGGCCCTGCGGTGCAGATCCTGGTTCCCGGTCTCGGCAGCGCACACGCTGTACTTGCGCTGCAGTTCGGCCACGATGGGCCGCACGATCGAACGCTTCTCCTTGAGCGAGTGGACGTCGCCCAACAGCAGGTCGAAGGTGAGTGTTCCCACGAACATGTATGACAGGTCTCGCCGACCTGGAAGGCCTCGGGGGGGCAGCCCTGAACCGGGCTGCCGGTGCTACGTCTGAACGCTGCTGCATCTCGACTACCCCGGACCCTACACAGCGAGACCGGGGCCGGTCGACGGAAATACCACCCGTCGACCGGCCCCGGCTTTCACCGACTACGAACGCGGCTTCTCGCGCATCTCGTAGGTCTCGATGATGTCCTCGACCTTGATGTCGTTGAACGACCCCAGGGTGACACCGGCCTCGAAGCCCTCGCGGACCTCGGTCGCGTCGTCCTTGAAGCGGCGCAGACCCTCGATGGTGAGGCTCTCCGCCACGACCTTGCCGTCGCGGATGAGGCGGGCCTTGGCGTTGCGGCGCAGCAGGCCCTCGCGGACGATGACACCCGCGATGTTGCCGAACTTGGAGGAGCGGAACACCTCGCGGATCTCCGCGGAGCCGAGGCGCACCTCCTCGTACTCGGGCTTGAGCATGCCCTTGAGGGCGTTCTCGATCTCCTCGATCGCCTGGTAGATGACCGAGTAGTACCGGACGTCCACGCCTTCCTTGTCGGCCGCGGTACGCGCACGGCCTTCGGCGCGCACGTTGAAGCCGATGATGATGGCGTCCGAACCCATCGCCAGGTTGACGTCGGACTCGGTGATCGCACCCACACCGCGGTGCAGGATGCGGAGCTCGACCTCCTCGCCCACGTCCAGCTTGACGAGGGCGTCCTCGAGGGCCTCGACCGAACCGGAGACGTCACCCTTGATGATGAGGTTGAGCTGCTCGATCTCGCCGGCGGCGATGGCCTTGTCCAGGTCCTCCAGGGACACCCGGACCCGACGCTGCGCGAAGGCGGCGTTGCGGTCGCGGGCCGAGCGCTTCTCGGCGATCTGACGGGCGGTGCGGTCCTCGTCGACGACGATGAAGCTGTCGCCGGCGCGGGGCACCGAGGTCAGACCGAGCAGCAGCACCGGGCGGGACGGGCCGGCCTCGGCGAGGCTGTTGCCGTTCTCGTCCAGCATCGCGCGGACGCGGCCGTAGGCGTCGCCGACCACGATCGAGTCGCCGACGCGGAGGGTACCGCGCTGCACGAGCACGGTCGCCATGGCGCCGCGGCCCTTGTCGAGGTGGGCCTCGATGGCGATACCCTGCGCGTCCTGCTCGGGGTTGGCCCGCAGGTCGAGCGAGGCGTCCGCGGTGAGGACCACGGCCTCCAGCAGCTGCTCGATGTTGAGGCCCTGGCGCGCGGAGATGTCGACGAACATGGTGTCGCCGCCGTACTCCTCCGCCACCAGACCGAACTCGGTCAGCTGACCGCGGACCTTGGTCGGGTCGGCGCCCTCGACGTCGATCTTGTTGACGGCGACCACGATCGGCACACCCGCGGCCTTGGCGTGGTTCAGCGCCTCGACCGTCTGCGGCATGACACCGTCGTTGGCCGCGACCACCAGGATCGCGATGTCGGTGGACTTGGCACCACGGGCACGCATGGCGGAGAACGCCTCGTGACCCGGGGTGTCGAGGAAGGTGATCGGGCGCTGCTCGCCGTTCACCTCGGTGACGACCTGGTAGGCACCGATGTGCTGGGTGATGCCACCGGCCTCGCCGGCCACCACGTTGGACTTGCGGATGGCGTCCAGCAGGCGGGTCTTACCGTGGTCGACGTGACCCATGACGGTGACGACCGGCGGGCGCGGGGCCAGCTGGTCCTCGTCGCCCTCGTTCGCACCGAAGTCGATGTCGAACGACTCCAGCAGCTCGCGGTCCTCGTCGTCGCGGCTGACGATCTCCAGGATGAAGCCCATCTCGCCGGCCAGCAGCTCGAGGGTCGCGTCGGAGACCGACTGCGTCGCGGTGACCATCTCACCGAGGTTGAACATGACGGAGACGAGCGCGGCCGGGTTGGCGTTGATCTTCTCCGCGAAGTCCATCAGCGAGGCGCCGCTCGACAGGCGAACGGTCTGGCCGTTGCCGCGAGGCAGCATCACACCGCCGACGGACGGGGCCTGCATGGCCTCGTACTCCTGGCGCTTCGCCCGCTTCGACTTGCGGCCACGCGCCGGGCGACCGCCCGGGCCACGACCGAAGGCGCCCTGCGTGCCACCACGGGCACCCGGGCCGCCGGGACGACCACCGAAACCACCGGGACGCGGGCCGAAGCCGCCGCCACCACCGGGGGCACCGCCACCGGGACGCGGACCGCCGAAGCCGCCGCCACCGGCCGGACGCGAGCCCGGACCGGCCGGACGACCCTGGAAGCCCGGACGGGCGCCACCGGCACCCGGACCACCCGGACGGCCACCGGGGCCACCGGGGCCACGGCCGCCGGGGCCCGGACGCGGGCCCGGAGCCGGACGCTGCGGCATCATGCCCGGGTTCGGGCGCGGCATGCCGGACGGGGACGGGGCGCCGGGGCGCGGACCGGCCGGACGCGGCATGCCGTCGGGACGCGGACGGTCGCCACCGGGACGCGGGGCGCCACGGTCGGCGCCGGGAGCACCGGCGGGACGCGGACGGTCGCCACCGGGACGCGGGGCGCCACGGTCGGCACCGGGAGCACCGGCGGGACGCGGACGGTCGCCACCCGGACGCGGACGGTCGCCACCCGGGGCGCCCTGACCGGCCGGACGCGCACCCGGCGCGCCCTGACGGCGGTCGCCGGGGCGGGCCATACCGGTCGCGCTGCCCGAGGTGAACGGGTTGTTGCCCGGACGCGGACCGGCCGGACGCGGACCCGGACGGGCACCGCCGGCGGCGGGACCGGCCGGACGCGAGGCCTGCGGGGCCTGCGGAGCCTGCGAGGCCTGCGGAGCCTGACGCGGGGTGTCACCGGCCGGAGCCGGCGAGGAGAACTCGGCCGCGGGCGCGGCCGGGGCCGCCGGAGCGGCGGGACGCGCCGCCGGGCGCGGGCCCGGGGTCGGGCCACCCGCCGGCTTCGCGGCGGCGGGGGCCGCCGGGGCGGCGGGCGCGGCCTGGGCCGCAGGGGCCGCGGCCGGGGTGGGACGGGGACCAGGGGTCGCGCTGGGGCGCGGACCCGGGGTCGGAGCACCCGGCTTGGGTGCACCCGCGGCGGCGGAGCCACCCGCGGGCTGGGGCGCCGCGCTCTTGCGCGGGCCCGGCTTGGCAGCGGAACCACCACCGGTGGGGGCCACACCAAGCGCGTCAGTCAGCTTACGTACGACCGGCGCCTCAATCGTCGAGGACGCCGAACGGACGAACTCACCGAGCTCGGTGAGCTTGGCCATGACGGCCTTGCTCTCCAAGCCAAGTTCCTTGGCGAGTTCATAAACCCGGACCTTAGCCACTTCACTCCTGTCTATGAGTCCGGGGTGTCTCGTCCGCCGGACCGTCGCTACTTCATGGGCGTACCCATCGCGTACTCATCGCGTACTCATCGAGAGCTCATCGCAATCTCGACCTACTTCCACATCGCGAGGTACCTGACTGGTGGCACGGCACGCGGCTGCCCGCGAACCGTGCTTGTTGCGGTGGTTCTCCCGCCGCACTGAGCGGCGGCCGTTGCGGGCGTCGCCCCACCGGGCGGCCTGAGGGACTCAGGGCGCCGGGGTGTCGACGGTCCGCTCCCCGATGAACTCGCGGAGCCGCTCCGTGTCGAGCGTCCCCTGGAGGCGGAAGGCCCGGGGAAACGCCCGACGGCGGACCGCGAGGTCGAGGCAGGCCGGATCGGGGTGCAGGTGAGCGCCCCGGCCCGGCAGTGCGCCACGGGGGTCGGGGACGCAGACGCCCTCGACCGCCGTGACACGCAACAGCTGGTGCTTGGCCGCTCGCTTGCGGCAGCCCACGCAGGTGCGTTCCGGGCGTGCTCGGACGTGCGTCCGGCCAGACGAAGGCAAGTCTACCCCTCCGAAGGGACATGGCGCCGCCCCGCCGATCCCGGGCGGAACGGCGGGGGGCTTTGACGGGGCGAACGGCCGGTCAGCGCCGCGCTCAGCGGTCGGTGTCCCGACCGCCGTCCTCGGGCTGGCCCTCGGTGTCCGGCCGGATGTCGATCCGCCAGCCGGTGAGGCGGGCGGCGAGGCGGGCGTTCTGCCCCTCCTTGCCGATCGCCAGCGACAGCTGGTAGTCCGGCACGATCACCCGGGCGGAACGCTGGGCCAGGTCGACGATCTCCACGCTGGTCACCCGTGCGGGGGACAGCGCCGCGGCGACCATCTCCCGGGGGTCCTCCGACCAGTCGACGATGTCGATCTTCTCGCCGTGCAGTTCGCCCATCACCGCGCGCACCCGGCTGCCCATCGGGCCGATGCAGGCGCCCTTGGCGTTCAGCCCGGCCCGGCGCGACCAGACCGCGATCTTGGTGCGGTGGCCGGCCTCACGGGCGATCGCGGCGATCTCCACGCTGCCGTCCGCGATCTCCGGGACCTCCAGCGCGAACAGCTTCTTCACCAGGCTCGGGTGCGTCCGCGACAGCGTCACCGAGGCCCCGCGCACACCGCGGCGCACCGCCACGACGTAGCACTTCAGCCGGGTGCCGTGCCGGTAGTCCTCGCCCGGGACCTGCTCCTGCGGCGGCAGGATGGCCTCCAGCTTGCCGATGTCGACCAGCACGTTCTTCGGGTCGTTGCCCTGCTGGACGACACCGGTGACGATGTCGCCCTCCTTGCCCGCGTACTCGCCGAAGGTCTGGTCGTCGGCGGCGTCGCGCAGGCGCTGCATCATCACCTGGATGCCGATGCTGGACGCGATCCGGCCGAAGCCGTTCGGGGTGTCGTCGAACTCCTTGGGCTCGACGCCCTCGTCCAGCTCGGCCGGGTCCTCCGTCGCCCACACGGTGACGTGGCCGGACTTGCGGTCCAGGTGCACCCGGGCGCGGCGGCGCGAGCCCTCGGTGCGGTGGTACGCGGTGAGGAGGGCGGACTCGATGGACTCGACCAGCAGGTCGAAGGGGATGTTCTTCTCGTTGACCAGCGTGCGCAGGGCACTCATGTCGATGTCCACGGCTACGCCTCCTCGTCTTTCTTCGTCACGTTCGTCATGGTCCGGGCGGTGCGCAGGTCACAGCGCACCGTCGTCCCCCTCCTCGGAGGCGTCGTCGTCCGCGTAGTCCGCGGCCTCGTCGAGGAGCTTGTCGTCCTTGCGGTTGAACTCGACCTGCACGCGCGCCCGATCCACCTCGGCGTACGCCAGCCGGCGCTCCTTCGGACGGCCGCGGCCCTTCACCGGCTGCACCTCGACCAGCGCGCCGTCCTCGTCCGCCTCCAGCACCCGGGCGACGATCTCCCCGCCGTCGACCAGGTGGATCTTGGCCAGTCGGCCCTCCGCGCGACGCCAGTGCCGGGGCAGGTCCAGCGAACGCTCAGCGCCCGGCGAACCGACCTCCAGCAGGTAGGGCTCGTCGCCCATCAGGTCCGACTCGTCCAGAGCCTCACCGACCACCCGGCTGAACTCGGCGATGGCGTCCATGTCCACGCCGCCGTCGGTGTCGACGTCGATCTGCACCTGGCGGCGGCTGCCGGCCTTGGTGACCTTGACGTCCTCCAGGTCCAGACCGGCCTGCACGGCCAGCGGCTCCAGCAACGCGCGCAGCCGGTCGGTGTGGGTGGTGCTCATCCGGGTGGACTCCTCGGCCGCGTCTGCTGTTGTCAGAAGGTCGCTCCGCACCCTCCGGCGCCGGTCCGGCGCACACCGGGTCACGGCAGCTCGGCCCAAAGCCTAGCCGGTGAAGCCGCGAACCACCGATTCCGGACCACCCCCGACCGGGCGCACGCCACCCACTGCGAGCAAGCTCACACCCGCTCCCGGGGCGCCCCTGGATCCGAATCCCCGCCCGGAATCGTGGGGATTCTGTAATCATTCACGCCTACGAAGGGCAGGCGGGGAGGCCGCCCTCCCGCACACGCCCCGGAGTGACACCCATGCAGCCGCCCAGCCGACGGACGTTCCTGGCTCTCGGGCTGCTCGCCCTCACCGCCCTCACCGCCTGCACCGGCTCCCACGGCGGCAACGACACCACGCCCGGCAACCGCGGCCCGCTGCCGAACCCGGACGAACCGGTCATCCTGCGCTCGATCGCCGCCACCGACACGCTGCTGGCCGGCTACGACGCGCTGCTCGCCGGCCCGGGCGGCGCCCAGGCCGCCGTGCTGCAGCCGCTCCGGGCCGAGGTGGCCCAGCACCGCGCCGCCCTCGCCTACGGGCTGCCGGCCGCCTCCATCCCCCCGGCGTCCCCGGCCACGTCCTCGGCCGGCCCGGGCGGGACACCGAGCGCACCGCCGAGCGGGACGGCGAGCGGGACGGCGAGCGGGACGGCGAGCGGGACGGCGAGCGGGGCGCCGGTCGGCACCCCCGCCGCGCTCGCCGCACTCGAACGGCAGACCGCCCAGGCCCGCCTCGCCGACCTGGCCGCAGCCCGGCCGCCGCTGGCCCGGCTGCTCGCCTCGGTCGCCGCCTCCGACGTGCTGCACGCCGTCGCCCTCGGCGACACCGCCCCGCCGGTCGCCCCGCCCCCTGCCGCCACCACCCCCACCGAGGCGCCGACCGCGCCCCCGAGCGACCAGCCCACCGCTTCCCCCTCCGCCGGGCCGTCGGCCGACCCCGCCGCCGCCGCGGCGGTGACCGCCCTCCAGGGCGCCCTCGGCGCCGAACACGCTGCCGTCTACGGCTACGGCGTGGTCGGCGCCCGGCTCCCCGAGGACCAGCAGCGCACCGACGCCCGCACCGCCTACGCCGCCCACGAGGCCCGGCGGGACGCCTGGCAGCGGCTGATCGGCTCCCTCGGCGCCACCCCGGCCGCCGCCGCCGGCGGCTACCAGCTCCCGTTCGCCGTCACCGACGCGGCCGGCGCCACCAAGCTCGCCGCCCACCTCGAAACCCGGCTCACCACCGTCTACGCCGACCTGGTCGCCGCCGTCCCCGGCCCCCAACGGGGCACCGCCGCCGACGCCCTGCGCGACAGCGCCCTGCGCGCCCACCGCTGGGGCGCGGCCGACCCCGCCTTCCCCGGCATTCCCGAGCCCCTCCCCACCCCCACGGCCGCCACTCCCTAGGGCCCGCAGCGCTGACCTGCGGTTTCCCGTTCATGGCCGACAATGGACGGGTAACACCAACGGGGGAGCGTCAACCGGAAGGCCGGCATGTCGGGAGCAGCACCGCAGATCACCGTCCCCGCCTGGCTGGCGCGCGGCGTCGCGGCGAGCGAGGGCGAACCGGGCCGGCAGTGGCTGGCCGGACTGCCCGCGCGGGTGGCCGCCCACCTGGCGCGCTGGGACCTCACCCTGGAGCGGGTGCTCGATCCCGGCGGCAGCCTGAGCCTGGTCGCCTACGTCCACCGCGACGACCTCTCCCCCGCCGTCCTCAAGACCGGCCTGCGGACCCCCGAGACCGCGCTGGAGCACGCGGCGCTCGCCCACTGGGCCGGGCGCGGGGCCGTCCTGCTGCTGGACGCCGACCCCGCCGAGGGCGTCCAACTGCTGGAGCGGCTGCACGGGGACATCCCGCTGCGCTCGCTCGCCGAGGCGAAGGCGATGCTGGAGGCGACCAGCCTGCTGCACCGGCTCTGGAGCACCCTGCCCGAGGACCACCCGTTCCCGACCCTCGCGGCCCGGACCGCCGACACCGCGGAACGGCTGCGCGGGCACCGCGCCCTGCCCGGCGCCGCCGAGGCCGAGCCGCTGATCGCCGAGGCGCTGGACACCGCCGACGGCCTGGCCGGCTCCGCCGCCGAGACCTTCCTGCTCCACGGGGACTTCCACCACGGCAACGTGCTCGCCGCCGACCGGGCGCCCTGGCTGGCGATCGACCCGCGCCCGCTGGCCGGCGAGCGCGCCTTCGACCTGGCCCGGCTGGCGCTGGACCGGGCGGACACCCTGGTCGGCTCCCCCGGCGTGGCCGCGGCCGTCCGCCGCCGGCTGCACCAGCTCGCGGACGCGCTGGAGGTGGACCGGGAACGGCTGCGCGGCTGGACGCTGTTCCGGGCCGTCGACCTCGCCCTGCGGGCCCTGGCGGCCGGCCGCCGGGAGGACGCCGAGCTCTACCTGGAGTTCGCCGGGGCGCTGTAGGGCGAGCCCTACGCCTCGCCCGGCCCGCGCAGCGGAAGCCGGGCCCCCATCACCGCGTACAGCCGGTCCGTGGCGGGAAAGCGCACCGCACGGGCGAGGTCCTGGTAGCCGAGCGCCCGGTAGAGCCGCCGGGCGGGGGTCTCCGCGTCGATCGCGGAGAGGATGCTGCGCTCCAGCCCGGAGCGCTCGCAGAGGGTGCGGATCAGCCGGGAGCCGACGCCCTGGCCCTGGTACTCGGGCAGCACGTGCAGCTCGGTGACGGCGAACACGTCGTCCAGCCAGGCGTCGTGGCCGCGTGCGTCCAGGTAGGGCTCGATCACCGTGCTCCACCAGTGGTCGCGCTGGTTGGGCATCCCGTAGCCGAAGCCGACCAGCCGGCCGCCGCTCATCGCGCCGAGCGCGATCACCCCGGGCTGGTGGGCGTGCCGGCCGACGATGTGCAGCCGGA
This sequence comes from Kitasatospora sp. NPDC091276, assembly GCF_040684355.1. Taxonomy (NCBI): domain Bacteria; kingdom Bacillati; phylum Actinomycetota; class Actinomycetes; order Kitasatosporales; family Streptomycetaceae; genus Kitasatospora; species Kitasatospora sp. NPDC091276. Next base: position 44,582 of record NZ_JBFBFU010000038.1, read on the forward strand.
CGGCGACCTCCTCGGCCGTCAGGCCGAACGCCACCGCCTGGACCTCCAGCGCCTGCGGCGCCCAGGCCGCAAGGTCGATGGCCTCGATCGTCACCCCGGTCAGCTGATCCATGCCTCGGACGTTACTACCCGTGGGCCGCCGGCGCGGGCGAAGATCGGAACCGAACTCCCGGGGTGCGGACTCAGAACAGCACGCTCATGAACGCGCCGACCTCACGGAAGCCGACCCGCCGGTAGGCGGCCCGGGCCCGCAGGTTGAAGTCGTTGACGTAGAGCGAGACCACCGGGGCGATCTCGCGCAGCGCGAGGTCGAGGACGGCGGCCATGCCGGTCTCGGAGAGGCCCCGGCCCCGGTACCCGGGGGCGACCCAGACGCCCTGGACCTGACAGGCGCCCTCGGTGACGGCGCCGATCTCGGCCTTGAAGACGACCTCGCCGTCCTCGGTGAAACGCGCGAACGACCGCCCGGCGGAGACGAGTTCGGCGACCCGAGCCTGGTAGAGCAGGCCGCCGTCACCGGCCAGCGGGGAGACCCCGACCTCCTCGGTGAACATCGCCACGCAGGCGGGCATCAGCGCGTCGATCTCCTCCCGCCGCACCCGCCGCACCAGCGGGTCCGGCGCGATCTCGGCGGAGGGCACGGCGGTGGCCAACAGCGGCTGGTGGGCGCGGACTTCGCGGGCCGGGCCCCAACTGCGTTCCAGCAGCGCCCAGAAGGCGGCGGTGGCCCCGGCCGGGCCAACGATCGAGGAGCAGCGGCGGCCCTGCCGGCGGGCCCGCTCGGCGAAGGCGGCGACGGCCTCCGGCCCGGCGTCGACCAGGACGAGGTTGGCCCCGGCGTAGCAGAGCGCGGCGAGGGCGCCGTCCCCGTCGTACCAGCCCCACATCTCGCCGCCGAGCCGCCAGGGGTCCAGACCGACGGCCTCGACCCGGGTGGCGACGAAGGAGTTGGCGACCGGGTCGCGGTGGAGGATCTCCAAGGCGTCCGCGAGGTCGGGGGGCTCCAACACGCGGGTGGTGGCCAGGGCGCGGGCGGCCTGGAACGAGCCGGGGAGCATCACACCTCGATCGAGCATCGAGACAGCACCTCACTGAGACGAATCTGGCCGCACCCTACTCCGTGGCCCCACCCGGCTACGGCCGCGGGGCCGTCCGCGAACGGACGGCCCCGCTTCCGGAAGACTGCGCGCGGCGCACCGCGCGGACCCTGCGTGGTCAGTCGGCCGCGACGACGGTCGGCGTACCGGCCTCGACGCCCGCCTCCTGCATCTGCTCGGCGAGCTTGAGCGCCTCCTCGATCAGGGTCTCGACGATCTTCGACTCGGGGACGGTCTTGATGACCTCGCCCTTGACGAAGATCTGGCCCTTGCCGTTGCCGGAGGCGACGCCGAGGTCGGCCTCGCGGGCCTCGCCCGGGCCGTTCACGACGCAGCCCATGACGGCGACGCGCAGCGGCACCTCCATGCCCTCCAGGCCGGCGGTGACCTCCTCGGCCAGCTTGTAGACGTCGACCTGGGCGCGGCCGCAGGACGGGCAGGAGACGATCTCCAGGCCGCGCTGGCGCAGGCCGAGCGACTCCAGGATCTGGTTGCCGACCTTGATCTCCTCGGCCGGCGGGGCGGAGAGGGAGACCCGGATGGTGTCGCCGATGCCCTCGGCGAGCAGCGCGCCGAAGGCCACCGCGGACTTGATGGTGCCCTGGAAGGCGGGGCCGGCCTCGGTGACGCCGAGGTGCAGCGGGTAGTCGCAGGCGGCGGCCAGCTGGCGGTAGGCGTTGATCATCACGACCGGGTCGTTGTGCTTGACCGAGATCTTGATGTCGCGGAAGTCGTGCTCCTCGAACAGCGAGCACTCCCAGAGCGCGGACTCGACGAGGGCCTCGGGGGTGGCGCGGCCGTACTTCTCCAACAGGCGCTTGTCGAGCGAGCCGGCGTTGACGCCGATCCGGATCGGCACGCCGGCGTCCCTGGCGGCCTTGGCGATCTCGCCGACCTTGTCGTCGAAGGCCTTGATGTTGCCCGGGTTGACGCGGACCGCGGCGCAGCCGGCGTCGATCGCGGCGAAGACGTACTTCGGCTGGAAGTGGATGTCGGCGATCACCGGGATCTGGGACTTCTTGGCGATGATCGGCAGCGCGTCGGCGTCGTCCTGGGTGGGGACGGCGACCCGGACGATCTGGCACCCGGATGCGGTGAGCTCAGCGATCTGCTGCAGCGTGGCGTTGATGTCCGAGGTCACGGTGGTGGTCATCGACTGCACCGAGACGGGAGCGTCACCGCCGACCGGTACGTTGCCGACCATGATCTGCCGGGATACACGGCGCTTGGCGAGCGGCTTGAGCGGCAGGGACGGAATACCGAGCGAGATCGCGGTCATGTGCGCAGGGTTCCCCGGGGTTGAGGTGTGGTCGACCGCCCGGCCAGTGGGACGGCCGAGGCCGGGCGCGCCTCGATCGCGCACCCGGCCTCCACGGTACGGCACGGCGCCGGACCCCAGCACACCCGCCGTACCCGAACGCTCTAGCTGATCTTCACCGGGTTCACCAGGTCGGCGACCATCACCAGCAGGGTGAAGCCGATGAAGACGCTGGCCACGACGTACGCCACCGGCATCAGCTTGGCGACGTCGAAGGGCCCGGGATCGGGCCGCTTGAACAGCTGAGCGAATCGGCGGCGGACCGATTCCCACACCGCGCCCGCGATGTGGCCGCCGTCCAGCGGGAGCAGCGGCAGCATGTTGAACAGGAAGAGCGAGAGGTTGATCCCGGCCAGCAGGTTGACGAACATCGCCACCCGCTGGCTGGCGGGCAGGTCCATGCTCACCAGTTCACCGCTGACCCGGGCGGCGCCGACCATGCCGATCGGCGAGTCCGGGTCACGCGGGGAGTCCCCGACGACGGCGTTCCACAGACCGGGGATCTTGCCCGGCAGCGCGGCCAGCGACTTCACCCCGTTCTCGGCCATGCCGACCATCCGGTCCAGGGACTGCCCGAAGCTCTGCTGGACGACCCCCTGCTTGGGGGTGAAGCCGAGGAAGCCGGCCTGCACGGTCTGGCCCTTGAGCGGCACGCCGTTGCCGTCGTACTTCTGCACGTCGTTGACGGCGATGACGGGCTTGAGGACGAGTTGCTGCCCGCCCCGGTCGACCAGGATCTCGACCTGCTGGCCGGCCGACTTCCGGATGTCCGCCTGGAGCTGGTCGTAGTCGCGGATCCGGTCCCCGCCGAAGGAGAGGACCTTGTCCCCCTGCCGCAGCCCCACCTCGTTGGCGGGGGTCTTGGGCGCGTCCGCGGGGCACACGTCGGTCGGCGAACCGGCCTTGACCACGCACTGGGCGACCGAGCCGATGGTCGGCACCGCCGTCGAGACGCCGAAGCCCATCAGGACCGTCAGGAACAGGCCGAACGCCAGGACCAGGTTCATGAACGGCCCGGCGAACATGACGATGACGCGCTTCCACGGCTTGCGGGTGTAGAACAGCCGGTGCTCGTCGCCCTCCTGGAGCTCCTCGTAGGAGGCCTCCCGGGCGTCCTCGATCATGGTGCGCCAGGGGGAACTGCTGCGCTTGGTGATCCGGCCGTCCGCACCCGGCGGGAACATCCCGATCATCCGGATGTAGCCGCCCAGCGGGATCGCCTTGAAGCCGTACTCGGTCTCGCCCTTCTTCCGCGACCAGACGGTCGGGCCGAAGCCGACCATGTACTGCGGCACCCGGATGCCGAACAGCTTGGCCGTCGAGAGGTGGCCGAGCTCGTGCCAGGCGATCGAGACGAGCAACCCGACCGCGAAGACCAGGATGCCGACCACCGTCAAAACCATTGCCACCGCTGGCCCTCCGTCATGCCGCTCCGCTCGTCGTCTTGTCTTACCGCAGTCACGCCCGGCCGGACACCCGGTACGGGTACACCCGGCCGGAAACGGCCCACGCCGTCAACCCGCCGCCGTCAGCCCGCCGCCAGCTCGCGGGCCCGGGCGCGGGCCCAGTCCTCCGCGTGCAGGACGTCCTCGACCGTCAGGGAAGTTCCCGGCACGGGCGTGCCGTGCTCGGCGACGACCTTGGCAACAGTGTCCACGATTCCCGTGAAAGCGAGGCGCCCCTTCAGGAACGCCTCCACGCACTCCTCGTTGGCCGCGTTGAAGACCGCCGGCGCGGTACCGCCCAGGGTGCCCACCTCGCGGGCCAGCTCCACCGCCGGGAAGGCCTCGTCGTCCAGCGGGAAGAACTCCCAGGTCGCGGCCTTGGTCCAGTCGCAGCCGGGGGCGGCGTCCGGCACCCGCTCCGGCCAGCCCAGACCCAGCGCGATCGGCATCCGCATGTCCGGCGGGCTGGCCTGCGCCAGCGTCGAACCGTCGGTGAACTCCACCATCGAGTGCACCACCGACTGCGGATGGACCACGACCTCGATCCGGTCGAAGGGCACGTCGTACAGCAGGTGCGCCTCGATCACCTCCAGGCCCTTGTTCACCAGGGTCGCCGAGTTGATCGTGACCACCGGGCCCATCGCCCAGGTCGGGTGCGCCAGCGCGTCCTGCGGCGTCACCCCGGCCAGCTGCTCACGCGTCCGGTTGCGGAACGGACCGCCGCTGGCCGTCACCACCAGCTTGCGGACCTCGGCCCGGGTACCGCCCGCCAGCGCCTGGAACAGCGCCGCGTGCTCGGAGTCCACCGGCACGACCTGCCCCGGCCGCGCCACCGCCTTCACCAGCGGGCCGCCGACGATCAGCGACTCCTTGTTGGCCAGCACCAGCACCCGGCCCGCCCTCAGCGCGGCCAGCGTCGGCCGCAGCCCGATCGACCCGGTGATGCCGTTCAGCACCGAGTGGCACTCCATCGCGGCCAGCTCGGTCGCCGCGTCCGGCCCCGCCAGCACCGTCGGCAGCGCAGCGCCCGCCGCCTTCGCCGCCAGCGCCGCGCGCAGCGCCGGCTCGGCCGCCGGGTCCGCCACCGCCACCGTGTGCACGCCCAGCCGCAGCGCCTGCTCGGCGAGCAGCTCCACCCGGCCGCCGGCCGCCGACAGGGCGACCACCCGGAACCGGTCCGGGTTGCGGAGCACCACGTCGATGGCCTGGGTGCCGATCGACCCGGTCGAACCGAGGATCACCAGCTCCCGGGCGCCGGAAGGGTCCTGCACAGTGGGCGTGAACCGCAGCTGCGGGTGGGCGAGCGAAGTCATGCGCCCATTGTGTCCTGCCCGGGGCCACGCGCAGCACGCCTCCCGACAGGACGCCGGTCCGCGCCCCGGGCTACCGTCGGAGCCATGCGTACCGTCATCGCCGGGGGCCACGGACAGATCGCGCTGAAACTCGAACGGCTGCTCGCCGCGCGCGGCGAGCGGCCCGCCGGGATCATCCGCCGCCCCGAACAGGCCCGGGACCTCACCGACGCCGGCGCGGAACCGCTGCTGCTCGACCTGGAGTCCGCCACCGCCCCGCGACTCGCCGAACTGCTCGCCGGCGCCGACGCGGTGGTCTTCGCCGCCGGCGCCGGACCGGGCAGCGGCGCCGCCCGCAAGAACACCGTCGACCGCGACGCCGCCGTGCTGCTCGCCGACGCCGCCGAACTCGCGGGCGTCCGGCGCTACCTGATGGTCTCCTCGATGGGCGCCGACGCCCACGCCCAGCACCCCGCCGACGAGGTCTTCGAGACCTACCTGCGGGCCAAGGGCGCCGCCGACGACGCCGTCCGGGCCCGCACGGCGCTGGACTGGACGGTGCTGCGCCCCGGCCGCCTCACCGACGGCCCCGGCACCGGCCTGGTCCGGCTCGCCGCCTCGGTCGCGCGCGGCGCCGTGGACCGGGCCGACGTCGCCGCCGTCCTCGCCGCGCTGCTGCGCGCACCGGGCACGGCCGGGCAGACGCTGGAGCTGGTCGCCGGCGACACCCCGGTCGAGGAGGCCGTCTCCGTCGCGGGCGGACACAACGGCTGACGCGGGCGGACACGACGGCTGGGCCGACCGGGCCCCGGAACGGGCGAAGGGCCCGGTCACCGGACCGGGCCCCTCACTCACGGGTTCGCTCAGAGGTCGAGGCCGCTGAGGACCAGGACCTTCTCGACCGTGTAGTCGTCCATCGCGTACCGGACGCCCTCACGGCCGACGCCGGAGTCCTTGACGCCGCCGTACGGCATCTGGTCGGCGCGGTAGGACGGCGCGTCGCCGATGATCACACCGCCGACCTCCAGCTCCCGGTGGGCGCGGAAGGCGGTCTGCAGGTCGTGCGTGAACACGCCCGCCTGAAGGCCGAACGCCGAGTCGTTGACGGCCGCGAAGGCCTCGTCCACACCGTCCACCCGGTGCAGCGACAGGACCGGGCCGAACACCTCGGCCTTGGCCAGGATCGCATCCGCGGGCAGCTCGGCCAGCACGGTCGGCGCGTAGGTCGCACCCTCGCGGCCCCCGCCGGCGAGCACCTTGGCGCCCTTGGCGACCGCGTCGTCCACCCAGGACTCCACCCGCTTCGCGGCGTTCTCGTCCACCAGCGGGCCGACGTCCGTCGCGTCGTCGTTCGGGTCACCGGTGACCTGGGCCTTGACCTTGGCCACGACCTTCTCCACCAGCGCGTCGTACACCGACGCGTCGGCGATCACCCGCTGCACCGAGATGCAGGACTGGCCGCCCTGGTAGTTGGCGAACATCGCGATCCGGGTGGCCGCCCAGTCCAGGTCGGCCTCCGAGGACCAGTCGGCGAGCACCACGGCCGCGGCGTTGCCGCCCAGCTCCAGGGTGCAGTGCTTGCGCGGCACCGAGTCCATGATCTGGTAGCCGACCTTGTCCGAACCGGTGAACGAGATCACCGGCAGGCGCTCGTCCTGCACCAGCGCCGGCATCCGGTCGTTCGGCACCGTCAGGATGCTCCACGAACCGGCCGGCAGGTCGGTCTCGGCCAGGATCTCGCCCAGCACCATCGCCGACAGCGGCGTCGCCGGGGCCGGCTTCAGGATGATCGGGGCACCGACCGCGATCGCCGGGGCGACCTTGTGGGCGACCAGGTTCAGCGGGAAGTTGAACGGGGCGATCCCCAGCACCACACCGCGCGGGAAGCGGCGCACCACCGCGAAACGGCCCACGCCGCCCGGGTCGGTGTCCAGCCGCATCGTCTCGCCGTTGGTCCGGCGGGCCTCCTCGGCCGCCCAACGGAAGACCGACACCGCGCGGCCGACCTCACCACGGGCCCACTTGATCGGCTTGCCGTTCTCCGCGGTGATCAGCTGGGCGAGCTCCTCGGTGCGCTCGGCCAGGCGCTTGGCCACGTGGTCCAGCGCGGCCGAGCGGACGTGCGCCGGGGTGGCGGCGAACACCGGCAGCGCGGCGACGGCGGCGTCCAGCGCCTCCTCGACCTGGGCGTCGGTCGGGATGCTCACCTTGCCGACCAGACGGCCGTCCCAGCTGTTGTGCACCTCGAAGTCGGCGTCGCCGCTCGCCCGTCGGCCGGCCAGCCAGAAATCGTACGTGGTGGTCACCGTGGTACCGGCCCTCTCCTCGTCGTCATCGGGCCCACGGGTGTGGGACCCGAACCCGAGGGTAGGTGGGGCGGCGCACCGACCGGATTGGCCGACTCGGAGCGTTCGCCCCCGACGCTGCTCCATCCCGTCCAGGGCCTCCCGGGCTGAGCCCGGACGGGGCCCGGTCCGGTGCGGCTCGGTGCGGCCCGGTGCGGTGCGGCCCGGTGCGGTGCGGTGCGGTGCGGCCCAGTGCGGCTCGGGTGCGACCTACTCCTCGCCGGAGCGCAACGCCAGCCACAGCTCCATCCGCACGTCGGTGTCGTCCAGCGAACGCCCCAGCAGCTCCTCGACCCGCCGCATCCGGTAGCGCAGCGTGTGCCGGTGCACCCCGAGATCGGCCGCCGCCGCGTCCCACTGCCCGTGCCGGGACAGCCACGCCCGCAGCGAGGCCACCAGATCGCCGCGGGCCGTCCGGTCGTGCTCGCGCAGCGGCCGCAGCAGCCCCTCGGCGAACGCCGTCACCGCGTCCTCGCCGAGCAGCGGCAGCAGCGACCCCGCACCGACCTCCTCGTGGTCCACCGACCGCCGGCCACCGCGCAACGCCACCGCCAGCGCCCGCTCGGCCTGCGCGTGCGCCGTCCCCGCGTCCTCCAGTGCGGCCGGCGCCGACACGCCCAGCGACAGACCCTCGTGCTCCTCCACCGCACCCAGACAGGCCCGGTGCACCGCCCCGTTGTCCAGCGCCAGCACCATCAGCCGCGCCCCGTGCGCGCCGTCCTCCCGCGCCACCAGCAGCTTCTCGCCCACCCGGGCACCCGCCTGCTCGGCCCGGTCCCCCAGTTCCCCGAGCGCCTCCGCGGCCTCCGCGTTCGGCCCGGCCCCGGCCACCAGGACCCGTATCGTCCCCTCCGGCATACCGCCGAACAGCCCCACCGCCACCTGGCGGGCCGTCGCCACCTCGCCCGCCAGCACCATCCGCAGCAGCGCCGCGCCCATCCGCTCCTCAGCCTGGCGCAGCTCGCGCGAGCGCTCCAGCGTCAGGGTCAGCAGCGCCACCGCCGCGTTCAGCACGTACCGCTCGGTCGGGGTGATCCGGTCCTCGGTGCCCACCGCCAGGAAGCCCCGGGCCCTCCGGTCCGCCCCCAGCGACTGGACCACCACGTAGTCCTCGTCCGCCGTGTCGATCCCCGGCGCCCGCCCCTGCAACGCGGCGCTCGACGGCGCCGGACGCCGGCGCAGCCGGTCCACCTCCGCCGCCAGCCGCCCCGCCCGGCGCGCCGCCCAGTCCGGCGCCACCACCGACAGCGCCCCCGAGCCGTCGTACAGCGCCGCCCAGCCGCCCAACCGGGCCGCCAGCCGGCGCACCACCGCCGTCGTGCCGTCCTTGCCCAGCGCGGCCCGGGTCAGCTCCTCCTGCGCCTCGAAGGAGGTCGTCACCGCCTCGTACTGCTCCGCGGCCAGCGCCGCGGACACCACCTTGCTGATCGCGATGAACGGCGTCGGCTCCGGCACCCGCAGCAGTGGCAGCCCCCGCTGCGCGGCCGCGTCCACCAGCGGCTGCGGCACCTCCGTGTGCGACAGCCCCACCCCCAGGCCCAGCCCCACCACCCCGGCATCGGCCAGCCGGTGCACGTACGCCTGCAACTGGGCCGCCGTACGGCCCAGCTTGATCCCGGTGGTGAGCAGCAGCTCGCCACCCTCCAGGAACGGCGTCGGGTCGTCCAGCTCGCTGGTGTGCACCCAGCGGACCGGCCGCTCCAGGTGGTCCGCGCCGGCGAGGACCGTCAGATGGAGCGAACTGTTGCGGACAACGGAGGCGAGTGTGGGGGGCATGGCACCTTCGGGGGATCGACCTGACCGCGCCGTTGCGGCCGGGCGAGGAGAGGGCAATGGGACAAGTGAGAGTCTCTCCCCCTCATTATGGACGCTCCGGACAACCGGCACTGCCGAATCCACCGTGACGGCGAGCTTCCGCCCCTCGCCCCGTCAGCCCCGAAGATCCACCAGCAACGGCGGCACCTGCTCCCCCGACACCGCGGTCAACGACACCACCGCGTGCCCCGCCGGCAGCGCGTGCGCCAGATCCGACGGCGACCAGCGCAAGCGCTCCACGTCCCGCGTCGTCACCGACTCCGTCTGCGCCGCCGTCCCCGACAACGCCCGCCGCCCCAACCGCCCGGCCCGCCGCACCACGCCGCCCGAGGTGTCGGGCGTGTGGGTCACCGCGGTCTCCTGCACCAGGTGCGTCCCCCAGGCCTCCGAGAACAGCCGGCCGTCCCACGGCGCGATCCCCGGGAACGCCATCCGGCAGCCGACCGCGCCGAACAACGGCGCCCGCAGCGCCTCCGGCAGATCCACCAGCGTGCGCAGCAGCAGCACCGCGCCCGCGTTCGCCCCCCGCATCCGCTGCACCCCGCGCACGGCGGTCGCGTCCAGCGCCGCCGAGGCGTCGTCCACCACCAGGCCGGCGAACAGCGAACGGTCCGTACGGGCCCCCGCCGCCTGCACGAACTGCCCCACCACCAACCGGGACAGCATCCGCGCGGCCTCCGGATGGCTGCGCTCCGGCAGCTTCACCCGCACCCGCAACGGATGGTCCAGCACCCGCATCGCGAACGGGGGCCGCCCGGTGCCGTCCGTCGCGAAGGCGCCCTCGAAGGCCGGCCGGTCCAGCAGCGCCAGCCGATCCGCCAGCAGCGCCCCGGGATCGTCCGCCCGGCCGCGCTGACGCTCCCGGTGCTCCAGGTCCCGCTCGTACACGGCCAGCCTGCCCGCCACCCCGAGCGCCTTCACCAGGGCCGCCAGCACGTCCGGCTCACCGGCCAGCAGCGCCCGCAGCTCCCGCACCCCCGGATAGCGGGCGTACGCGGCGTGGAACGGGCCCACCACCTGCTGCAGCGCCGTCCGGGCGTTCTCCGCGCGCGCCGTCAACTCGTCCGGCAGCAGCGCCTCGGCCAACCGGGCGGCCGCCTCGTCCGGATCCTGCGCCGCACCGTAGAGGTCCAGCCCGTACACCGACGCCGGATCACCGGGCGCGATCACCACGTCGTACCAGTCGTCCGGGCCGAGATCCGCGTCCGCCGCCCCCACCACCACCACGCACGCGGTGCCGGCCAGCGCCTGCAGACACAGCGCCTCCGCCACCGGCCGCGCCAGCCGCGCCGTCTTCCCCGTCCCCTCCGGACCCACCGCCAGCAGCGACGTTCCCAGCAGCGCCGGATCCAGCGCGAAACCGGCCGCCCGATGACTCAGCGGGTTCTTCGGCACGTCCTGGGCGGTCCCGAGGCAGACCTGGCCCAGCAGCAGATCGTGCCGCTCGCCCCGGTCCGCCAGCTCCCGCGACTCCGAAGGGTGCGCGAAGGCCGCCCCACCGCGCGCCACCACCTGCTCGACGAAGGCCGGCACGAACGCCGGATCCGCCTGCGCCGACTCCCACGCCCGCTGGATCCGCACGTAGTCGACGTCCCCGACCGCCTCCCGCTCCAGCCGCCCCGCCGCCTCGGCCGCCCCGCCCTGCCGCAGCCCGCCCCACGGGTCCAGCCGCCGCACCACCTGGGCCACCGCCACGCCCTCCTCCGCGGGCTGCTCCTGCGTCACCGCCCGCGACAGCAACGGCGACACGTACCGCCGCCACACCTCGGGCCAACGGCCCATCCGGCCGAAGAGCTTGATGACGACGCCGATCACCAGGACGTTCAGGGTGAGCACGACCGACGTCGCCACCAGCGCCGATTTCGACGGGAGGACGCCGATCATCGTCGTCCCGGCCTCCGCGAGTTCGACACCGTAGACATAGACCAACCACCCCACCACCGCGTTGAGTCCCGCCCGCAGGAGCAGCGGCCAGGCCGCGACCTGGGCCGCCTCCGCCCGCTCCGGGTCGATCGGGCGGTAGCCCAGCCGGTAGACGCCGGGTTCGGCTTCCGGGCGCGGGGCCGCTGCCCAGGTGGGGAGGTCGAAGGCGGGGGCCCCGTCGGTGCGGGTGCCGGGCCGTTGGTGCGGCATGGGGGCCGGGGGTCTGGTGGTGGTCCGATCGGTGTGGTGGTGTGCCCCGTCGTGCGCCATGTACGGCCCCGCTCCCTCGCCCGCCCGGCCCGATCGCCGTCGGTGCCGCCATACCCATGCCGCCGTACCGGCGACACGCCCGCGCTCAATGTAGTGGAGCGGGGCCTGCTGGTAGTCGCACCACCCGCGCTGGCCGTGCCGGACAAGTCGGACGGCTCAGTGCTACCGAGTGGCGCATGCCCGGCCGGGGAGGGCGGCCGTAGCCTGCGAAGCACCGAGCCGAGAAGTCTGGAGAACACCATGAGCGCCGCAACGCCGCTCCCGCAGGAGCGCCGCCTGGTCACCGCGATCCCCGGTCCGAAGTCGCAGGAGCTGCAGGCCCGCAAGCTGGGTGCGGTGGCGGCCGGTGTCGGCACCACCCTGCCGGTGTACGTGTCCCGTGCCAACGGCGGCGTACTGGAGGACGTGGACGGCAACTCGCTGATCGACTTCGGCTCCGGCATCGCCGTGACGAACGTCGGCAACAGTGCCGAGGCCGTGGTGGCGAAGGCGAGCGAGCAGTTGGCCGCCTTCACCCACACCTGTTTCATGGTGACCCCGTACGAGGGTTACGTGGCGGTCGCCGAGCAGCTGAACGAGCTGACCCCGGGTGACCACGACAAGCGCACCGCGCTGTTCAACTCGGGCGCCGAGGCGGTCGAGAACGCGGTGAAGGTGGCCCGCGCCTACACCAAGCGCACCGCCGTCGTGGTGTTCGACCACGGCTACCACGGCCGTACGAACCTGACCATGGGCCTGACGGCGAAGAACATGCCGTACAAGCAGGGCTTCGGCCCGTTCGCCCCGGAGATCTACCGGGTGCCGGTGGCCTACCCGTACCGCTGGCTGACGGGTGCGGAGAACTGCGCCGCCGAGGCCGCCGCGCAGGCGATCGAGGTCATCAACAAGCAGATCGGCGCCGAGAACGTCGCCGCGATCATCATCGAGCCGATCCAGGGCGAGGGCGGCTTCATCGAGCCGGCCAAGGGCTTCCTGCCGGCGATCGTGGAGTACGCGAAGGCGAACGGCATCGTGTTCGTCGCGGACGAGATCCAGACCGGTTTCTGCCGTACCGGCCAGTGGTTCGCCTGTGAGGACGAGGGCATCGTCCCGGACCTGATCACCACCGCGAAGGGCATCGCCGGCGGTCTGCCGCTGGCGGCGGTGACCGGTCGCGCCGAGATCATGGACGCCGCGCACGCGGGCGGTCTGGGCGGCACCTACGGCGGCAACCCGGTGGCCTGTGCGGCCGCGCTGGGCGCCATCGAGACGATGAAGGAGCAGGACCTCAACGGCAAGGCGCAGCGGATCGGCGAGATCATGCTGGGCCGCCTGCGGGCGATGCAGGAGAAGTTCGACATCATCGGCGAGGTCCGCGGCCGCGGTGCGATGATCGCCGTCGAGCTGGTGAAGCCGGGCGGCAAGGAGCCGAACGCGGAGGCCACCGCGGCCATCGCGAAGGCCTGCCACGCCGAGGGCCTGGTGGTGCTGACCGCCGGCACCTACGGCAACGTGCTGCGCTTCCTGCCGCCGCTGGTCATCGCGGAGCACCTCCTGGCCGAGGGCCTGGACATCCTGGAGGGCGCTTTCGCCGCCGTCTGAGCGGTGTCGCCCGTCAGGTCGTGAACCCCCTCCGGAGGGTTGTCCGGACAGCGCTGAACGGCCCGTGGGGACCTCTGGTCCTCGCGGGCCGTTCGGTTGTCACCGGCCGGTCGGACGGGCCCGCCGCCCGGTCGGGCCAGGTCGTCGGGGCTCCCGGAGGGCCGCCCGGGGCGGGGTGAAGATGATGTGGGGAATCGCTGAAGGCGCTCGGCGCGGAAAGGCTGTTGACGTAGTGTCATCGCAGATGGACAGCGAGCCGCAGCCATGGGCGGAGCCGCCTGCGGGGTCGCCCCCGACGGCGGGTCCGCATGCGTGCCGCGAGGACGACCAGGCCGCCCCGGGAGGGGTGGCACCCGCCGAAGACCGATCGACCGACCGTCCGACCCACACCCCCCGGGGCGCACGGAACGGCGATCATCAGAGCCGCCCCGGAGCTCTCCCCCCTGCTCCGGGGCGGCTGTCCGGCGTTCCGGGCCGGGTGGCCCGCTCGGTGGCCGTGCCGCTGACGGCGGTGGTCGTCCTGCTGCTGATGTCGTGGCAGGTGGCGGTGGACGGCCCGCTGCTCGGATGGGACCGCGCGGTCCGCGGAGCCGTCCGGACCGCCCACCGGGACCACCCCAGCGCGCCGCTGGACCAACTGGGCCGGATCCTGTCCGACCTGGGCGACAGCGTGCCCGCGATCCCGGTGCTGCTGGCGGCCGGCGTGCTGGCCGCGTGGCGGTGGCGCCGGACGGGGGCGGCGGGGCGATGGTGGCTGCCGCTGCCGGTGGCGGCGCTGACCGCCGGACTGATCCCGCTGCTGGTGGTGCCGGCCAAGGCGGCGTTCGCCCGGCCGGGCCCGCTCGGTGATCCGCTGACGCCGGAACAGTGGGGCTGGTACCCGTCCGGGCACACCGCCACCGCCTCGCTCTCGTACGGGGTGGCGGCGCTGCTGCTGGTGCGGGTGGCGGGACCGTGGGCGGCGCGTCTGCTGACGGCGGGCGCGGTGCTGCTGGCGGTGGGCGTCGGCGCGGGGCTGGTGTGGAGCGACTTCCACTGGCTGCTGGACGTGGTGGCCAGCTGGTGCCTGGCCGCCCTGGTGCTGTGGGGGCTGGCCCGGCGGCTGCCCCGGCCGGGCGGCGGGGGCGGCGGTCAGGCCTCGGGGTCGTCGTTGCGGTGAACGAGGCCGGTCTCGCCGTTGTCGCGGTGCCATTCGACGACGAGTTCATCGCGGGCGCCGAAGCGGACGAGGTGGCGGCCGACGACGTCCTCCAGGCCGGGCAGGTTCTCCTGCTCGCCCTCGACGGCGAGCAGCAGCGCGTCGGGCCGGGCTTCCAGGGTGGCGGTGCCGGCGCCGAAGACCAGGGTGCCGCGGCCGGTCTCCTCGGAGAAGGTGGCCTCGATCTTGCGGCCCATGTGGGCGGCGAGCTGCTTGGCGTAGCGGGCGGGGCGGTCGGTGGTGACGCGGGCTTCGGAGCGGGGCACGGGCCCTCCAGGATCCGGGGAGGGAACTTAGGGTCCCCTCAGTTGGGGCTACGCTAACCCAGATACTGAGCCAAGCTCAACATTTTTCTCCGGGCGCCGTCCGCTGTCGGCCACCGGCCCCGGACCGGCCGATACCCTGGGGCGGACGCCTGCCGAGGAGACCGCCGATGACCACCACGCCGACCGACCCGGCGGACCCCTCCCCCGGCCCGCCCGGCACCCCTGCCGAGGCGGCCGCCTCGGACACCGCGGGCTCGGACACCGCAGGCTCGGACTCCACGGCCTCGGACGCCACCGCCTCGGACTCCACGGCCTCGGACACCGCCGCCGAGCTGGCCGACACGATGACCAGGGCGATCAAGCGGATCCGTCGGCAGACCGGGCGGCAGTTGGAGCCGTACGGCATCACCCCCGGCCAGGCCCGGGCGCTGAACGCCCTGGCCCACGCGCCCGGCTGCGAGCTGCCGGACCACGCGATGCGGCTGAGCGACCTGGCCGAGCGGCTGCACATCGCCCCGCGCTCGGCGACCACCGTGGTCGACGCGCTGGAGGAGGCCGGCCTGGTCGAGCGCAGGCCCGACCCGGCCGACCGACGGGCGGTCCGGATCCTGCTGACCGAGGCAGGCCGCGCGGCGGTCGAACGGATCGGGCAGGTCCGGCACGAGGTGGCCCAGGAGTACTTCGGCGAGGTCAGTCCCGACGAGCAGGAAGTGCTGCTACGCGTGCTGCGCGCCGCCGAGGCCCGCTTCCTCGCAGCCGGTCCACCACCGCGGACGGCGCCCCCGGGCGCGGCGCGGTGATGCGGGAGCGGCCGGCGGCGCCGGGCGGTCCGCCGCGTCAGGCCCCGTCCCGTGCTGCCCTGGCCCTGCCGAGCCAGGCCTAGTTGGCGAGGCCGATCACCAGCCACATGAACCCCACCCCGGCGACGGTGCAGAGCAGGGTGCTGCGGGAGGGGTGCGGGCTGTGTGCCTCCGGGAGGATGTCGGAGGTGGCCAGGTAGAGCAGGAACCCGGAGAAGAAGCCGAGGTAGAGTCCGAGCAGGTGCTCGGGGATGGTGAAGGCCAGGGTGATCGCGGCGCCGGACACCGGGGCCAGCGCGTCCGCCGCGAGCAGCGCCAGTGCCCGCCGCCGGTTGTTCCCGTAGAGCCGGGTGATCGTGTACGTGTTGAAGCCGTCGGCGAAGTCGTGGGCGACGACGGCGATGGCGACGACCGTTCCGACCGTGGTGCCGGCCTGGAAGGCGGCGCCGATCGCGAAGCCGTCCATCACGCTGTGCCCGACCAGGGCCAGCGCGGCGGTCAGGCCGACGCCCTGGCGCCCGGCGTGGTGGGCGTGCGCGTGCTGGTGGCCGTGGGTGTGCTCGGCGTACTCGCTCTCGTGGCCGCGGTGGATGGCGACCGCGCGTTCGACCACGTGGATGGTGAGGAAGCCGACCGCGAACATCAGCAGCGCCTGCGGCACGCCGTGCACCTCGTCCGGTGCCTGGCGCATGGCCTCGGGCAGCAGGTCGAAGGCGACCACGCCGAGCATGAGTCCGGCGGCGAAGCCGAGCACGAGGTGGCGGCGGTCACCGGTTCGCTGGGCGACGAAGCCGCCGATCAGGGTCATCAGGAACGCCCCGGCGGCGACCAGGACGGCGGTCACCGGACCGCCTCCGGGTGAGTCGATCCGCCGTGCGGGCGCCGACGGGTGCCGCCGTGTGGTCTGCCGGGCGCTCTGCCCATTCCTCTCCCCCTGGGGTCCGCCCGTGGCCGGGCCGACCGCCGACCGTATCGGACGACCGTTCGACGGTGATCGCCCGGGGTGCCGCTGCTCCGCCGGTGCCCGTTCCCCAGCCTCGGGTCGGGTGCGGGGGCTCGCCCGCCGGGCGGTCCGTCAGGGTGAGCTGCGAAGACGGGGAAGGGGACGAGGGTGGGGGCGGGGACCGGAGGTGGGGTCAGCGGCCGGCGGCGAGGGGCAGGCCGAGGTGGGTGCGGGCGAGTTCGCTCACGCCGTCGCCGTCGACCAGGTGGATGTGCCGGTGGCTCTCCTCGCCGGTGAGGTCGAGGGCCTCGTCGGCGAAGCGGCCGGTGGTCAGCCGCAGGCCACGCTCGGCGGACTCCTCCTGAACGGCCTCGGCCAGGGTGGCGATCTCCTCCGCGCTGACCGGCTCGGCGCCCCGGGAGGCCCAGACCACCCAGCGGCCGGGCAGCGCGCTGCCCGGGGCCCCCTCACCGGTGGCGACCAGCCCGGCCGGACCGCGCAGCCGCACGCTCCACTCGGCGAGCCCGCCGCGGGTGAGCAGGTCGCGCACCAGCTGGGCGAACTCGTTCGCGGACAGATCGGGTGCGGCCGGTACGGCGGCACCCGCCTGCGCGGCGGGCTGCACGCCCACGCGGCCGTACGGGTCCGGGGTGACGGCGGCGCCGAGCTGGCGCAGCCGGACGAGCGCTTCGTCCTGCTCGGCGTCGGCGTAGACGCCTTCGTCGTCGCGCTCCTCGTACGGGGTGGCGGGCGGCAGCAGCCGGGTGCGGGCCAGTGCGTCGCGGTCGGCGTCCACGCTGACCAGGCAGAGCGGCTCGCCGGTGCCGGGCTCGCGCAGCCAGCCGTTGAGCACGACGCCCGCGAGTATCTCGTCGGTGTCGACGGCGTCGGCGGCCTGGAGGGCGCGCAGGGCGAGCCGGGCGACCAGGCGCAGATAGTCGGTGGCCCGGTCCGCTGGCGGGCGCGGGACCGGGACGATGTCGCCGTCCGGGGCGAGCCGGTAGCCGGTGAGCGAGGGCACCAGGTCGAGCGGCGGCAGGTCGAGGTCCAGCACGGCGGTGCGGGTGAGCGGGCGGAAGACCGCCCGGCAGGGGGCGGGCAGGTCCTGGGTGGCGGTCTCGGCGGCGGCGAGCGCCCGCTCCAGCAGAGACTCCACGGCGGCCGGCTCGGACAGCCGGTAGGCCCGCCGGCACTCCTCCAGGCTCTCGTTGTACTCGCGCACGGCGCGGGCCCGGGCCTCCTCGGCCGCCTCGTGGACGCGCCGGGACTCGTCGGCGGCTGGGTTGTCGGCCTCGGCCCGGCGGGTGCGCCACTCGCGCAGGGAACGCTGGTGGGCCAGCCGGGCCTGGGCGAGTTCGCGCTGGTAGCCGGAGTCGAGCAGGCGGCGGGCCGGGGCGCCGTCGGGGTCGGCGGTGGCCGGCCCGGCGGGCGCGAAGTCCGCCCAGCGGGGCTCGGCCTCACTGCCGGTCTCCGGCCCGTCGGCCGGGTAGGGGCGGGGCTCGTAGTGGCGCAGCTGGCTCTCGAAGTCCATGGCCGAGACGGGCAGTGCGGCCCGCCGGAGCAGGTCGGCCAGCCGGTCGTGCTCGGCCTGGACGGTGAGCGTGCGGTGGTGGGTCAGGGCGGCGGCCCTGCCGTGGGCGGCGATGGACTCCTCGGGCTCGACCGGGCCGTCGCCGGACGCCGCACCACCAGACGCACCGTCATCGGACACGCCGCCACCGGACGCGCCGTCATCGGGCATGACGCCGCCGGGTGTACCGGGGGCGGCCGGGCCGGGGCCGGCGGCGTCCGGGTCCAGTCCCTGGCCCTGCCCCTGGTCGGTGTTGAGCTCTCTGAAGACCGAGGCGAGGAAGCCCGGCCGGGGGAACTGGACGGTGGCGGTGCCGTCGGGCTGGCCGTCTGCTGAGTGCTGCATCGGTCGTCGTTCCCCCATGCTCGTCCGGCGCCTGCCCGGGGCGGCCGGCGACCCTGCGGCCCGCCCCTGCCGGACATTGTCCACCGAACGGGCGGCAGTGGTCAGCCCAGCCTCTCAGTTGGTCCGGGTGTTGGTCAGGTGCAGGCCGATGTAGCCGACATAGATCCGGCCACTGCCCGAGCAGTCGTCGAGGTAGTGCAGCCGGGGCGCGGTACGGCCGCCGCCGATCCGCAGGTGTGCGCCCATGAAGGCGCGCCGGGAGGCGTCCACGCTCTCCGGGACGGGCAGCATCCGTTCGCGCTTCCACTTGGTGTGGCTGAACACCGTCCGGGACTCCCCGCGCACCGCCTTGCGGGGCGGGAAGTGGTGGCAGCCCTCCGGGGTGTGCTCGCACCACTGTTTGAAGTCGCCGCCGGCCGCGCCCCGGACCGCCGCCTCGGCGTACTCCTGAAGGGCGGTCAGCCCGTCCCAGGCGAGCCGGGCCCAGCCCGCGCCGGAGCACCGGAGCCCGTCCAGAGCGAGCGCGTTCTTCTGGTCACCGGTGAAGGTCAGCAGCGGGAACTCGTCGATCCTGGCCATGAGTTCGGTGAAGGTCTCCGGCTTCGCGGGCCGGGCGGACGGCTTGACGGCGAAGTGCCCGGCGGCGCCCTGGAGGATGCAGTGGCGCCCGGTGAGGGCGTGGGAGCCGGCCCGTACGTGGCCGTCCCGGCTGTCCCGACCGTCGTGGCGCTCGCGGAGCTCCGGACGGTCGCGGCCCTCATGACCCTCGCGGCCGTCCTGCTTGTCCCGGTTCTCCCGACCCGCGCGGTTGTCCCGGCGCTCGTGGCGCAGGGTGCGCCGGACCCGCTCCAGCTCGTCGGCCCTGGCCTGCTGCTCGGCCCGGTCCTGCTGCTCCTCCCGGACCAGCGCGGCCAGCTCGGCGCGGGCGGCGGCCTGGTCCCCGGCCGGGCTGACGGCCGCGCGGGGCGGCGCCGGGGCGACCCGCAGCACCGGGACGGCCGCCAGCGGGGGCGGCAGCGGCAGGTCGGCGGCGAGCCGGCGCGGCTCGCGGGCGAGCAGCCCGGCCGCACGGCGGATGTCCTGCTCTATTCGCCCCCGGGCGAGCACCGGGTGCCGGGCGCCGTCGCACCGGGAGGCGGGGTCGACCTCGGGCAGGTAGGTGCGCACCGCTCCGCCGTAGACGCTGTGGTACTCCAGCGCGACGTTGAACCCCGTCCGGGCGCCCGGGTCCAGGACGTAGGCGGTGGCCAGGCCGGGCAGCTGGTGGCAGAGCGGGCGGACGACGTCCTCGACCCAGCGGTCGAGCGGGAGGTTCACCGGGACGCTGGCGACCACGACGGGCAGCCGGCGCTCCGGGTCGCAGAGCTCGTCGATCAGGCCGTCGACCTCGCCGGCGGTGATCACCCGGGGAGCCGGGTGGACGGCGGCTAGGCCGTCGGTGGCGTCGAGCAGCGGCAGGAGGGTGCGGGCGAGTTCGGGCACCGGCACCCGGCAGGGGGTCCGCACGCCGTTGCCGGTGCTGTGCGTCTCGGCCTCCAGCCGGACCCAGGTGGGGCCGTCGGCCCCGGTGGCCACGGTCAGAGTGAGCTGCTGGGTGCCGTGCGGGGTCGGGGTGCGCAGGCGTCGGCGGTCGTAGCGGCCGGCGGCCGGGCCGCCGCGCAGCGGGCCCCGGTCGCGGTCGAGCAGGACGCGGTCGCCCAGGCGCAGTCGCTCGGCGACGGGGGCCGGTCGGGACTGCGCCGGTCCGGACGCCGTCAGTCCAGGGGGCGTCAGTTCGGGCGGTTCCGGTCGACTTGGAGCCTTCCCCGTCGAGGCCGGTCCGGCCGGGGGCGGCCCGGTGAGGGCGCGGGGAGCCGGCGGGGGCTCCTCGCAGCCTTCCTGTTTCAGCCAGGCGGCGAGCTGCTCGTCGGCCAGGGCGACGGCCTCGCGGTGCGGGAGGGTGGTGGTGACGGTCATCCGGTAGGGCGTCGCGGGGCCGGTCAGGTCGGCGCCGGCGGGCGACGAAAAGCGGTCTGAGGTCATGCGCATACCTCCGTGGTGCGGGGTGGGGTCTGGTGTCCTCCATCGATGGGTTATTCGTCCGGTTCGGCCGGATCCTTGCCCAGGAAACGCCACGGCCCGGAGCGGAAGTTCCAACTCCGGGCCACGTCAATACGTTCGGGTGAATCTGCTCAAGCCGCGCACCGCGTGGCGCGGCTCCCGGTCCGACCCGCCCTCAGCGCCGGGCGGCGGGCGACGGGCGGCGGGCGACGAGCGGCGGGCGACGAGCGGCGGGCGACGAGCGACAGAGCCGGAGCGGCCCTGCTCATACATCGGCGGGTCAGGCCTCGGCGGGCCGGGCGCCGCTGCGACTCCACTCGGGCTCCGCGACCGGCACCGCCAACGCGCAACCGGCCGGGTCGGCGTAGCTCGCGATCAGCACCACGGGCTCGTCCCCGAGGTTGCGCCCCACGTGGACGTGGACCGGTCCGGCCTCCTCGACCAGCGAGTCCCCGGCCCGGCTGACCTCGACCCGGCCGTCGTGCAGGGTCCGGGTCAGCGTCCCGGACAGCACCACCACGTCCACCCGGCCCGGGTGGTAGTGCCAGCCGGTGCTGGCCCCCGGCGGCAGGGTGACGGTCTGGACGACGGGCATCTCGGGGCGGCTTCCTGCTCGACGACCGGACCAGGCTAGGCACGCCCCGCAAGGCTCCGAAACGGATCGGCCGCGATCTGGCCGAATAGGTGGCCGAAAGCGCCGCCGCCCGTCTGCTCCGGCATCAGACCGGCACCTCGACGTACGTCCGGCCGGCCGGGACCGCGACGGCGGTACCACCGGTCGCCTCGGCCAGCCAGGCGTGGAAGGCCGGCACCTCCGGCTGCGGTACGCCCACCTCGATCCGCACCCCGGCCGGTTCGTAGGCCAGGTCGCTGACCGTGTACCCGGCCGCCCGCAGGTCGTTCTCCACCCGTCCCGCGCGCACGTGGTCGGCCGTCACCGCGAGCAGCGCCACCGGCCGCCGCTCCAGCAGACCGACCTCGTCCACCGCCTCGGACACCGCGTTCCCGTACGCCCGCACCAGGCCGCCCGCGCCGAGCTTGATGCCGCCGAAGTACCTGGTCACCACGGCGGCGGTGTCGGTCAGGCCGCGTCGGCGCAGCACCTCCAGCATCGGCACCCCGGCGGTGCCGCCGGGCTCGCCGTCGTCGCTGGAACGCTCGCGGCGCTGCTCCTCGCCGACCACGAAGGCGGTGCAGTTGTGCCGCGCGTCCCAGTACTGCTTGCGGATGCCGGCGATGAAGGCCTGCGCCTCCTCCTCGTCGGCGACCCGGGCGAGGTGGCAGATGAACCGGGACTTCTTGATCTCGGTCTCGTGGCTGCCGGCCCGCCGGATGGTGAGGTACGGCCTGGCGGTCGGTTCCGGCGTGGCGGACATGACGCGGTGGTTCTCCCGGAAACGGCGACGGCTGGCGGGCGCACGCCCCGGGCGTCCCGGGGCGGCACCGCCAGCTTAGGCGTGTCTTGTGGGTCAGGTCGGTCCCGGCCTGACCCACAAGACACGCCACAGGCCCTGCTTCGTCGGCCGGTCGCGGGGTCAGCGCCCGGCCAGGGCGTCCAGCCGGGCGCGGTCCAGGCCGGTCAGCGCGGTGACCTCGGCCGGGTCGACGGCGCCGCAGTCCAGGCCGCGCAGCAGGTAGCCGCTGAGCGCCCGGGCGGTGGCCGGCTCGTCCATCACGTCGCCAGCCGCCTTGGCGACGTACGCGGCCAGCCGGGCGGCGGCGGCCGCCAGGCCCTCGCGGTAGAAGGAGTACACCGCGACGTAGCGGGTCGGCAGGTGCGCCGGGTGCATGTCCCAGCCCTGGTGGTAGGCGCGGGCCAGCGAGCGGCGGACCAGGTCGTGGTGGAGCTTCCAGGCGGCGTGCACCTGTTCGGTGGAGCCGGTTGGGATGACGTTGGTCGAGCCGTCGGAGAGCCGGACGCCGGTGCCGGCCGCGGCCACCTGCATGACCGCCTTCGCGTGGTCGGCGACCGGGTGGTCCATGCTCTGGTGGGCCGCGCTGACGCCGCAGGAGGCGCTGTAGTCGAAGGTGCCGTAGTGCAGCCCGGTGGCGCGGCCCTCGGCCGCCTCGATCATCCGGGCCACGGTGGCCCGGCCGTCCGGGCCGAGGATGGCCTGGGTGGTCTCGATCTGGATCTCGAAGCCGATCCGGCCGGCGGGCAGCCCGGCGCGGCGCTCGAAGTCCTCCAGCAGCCGGACCAGCGCGGTGACCTGCTCGGCGTAGGTCACCTTGGGCAGGGTGAGGACCAGGCCGTCCGGCAGGCCGCCGCCGGCCAGCAGGGTGGCCAGGAACAGTTCCAGGGTGCGGATGCCGCGGTCGCGGACGACCGCCTCCATGCACTTGATCCGGATGCCGAGGTACGGCGGTGCGGTGCCCTCCGCCGCGGCGGCGGCGACCAGTTCGGCGGCGCGGACGGCGGCGGCGTCCTCCTCGGCGTCCGGGCGGGGTCCGTAGCCGTCCTCGAAGTCGATCCGCAGGTCCTCGACCGGCTCGCGCTCCAGCTTGGCGCGGACCCGGGCGTGCACGTCGGCGAGCAGTTCGTCGTCGGCCACGCCGAGGGCACGGGCCAGCTCGGCGGGGGTGCCGGCGTGGGTGTCGAAGGCCTCCAGGGCCTGGCGGCCCCACTCCCTTACGGTGTCGGCGGCGAAGGCGTCGGCCGGGACGTAGACGGTGTGCACCGGCTGCCTGGTCCCGGTGTCGCCGGGGTAGCGGCGCGCCAGGTCGGCGTCGACCGGGGCGAGCAGCGCCTCCACGGCGGCGCGGGCGGCGGCGGAGAAGGAGGCCCCGCCCGTCGGTCCGTTACCGTCGACCTCGACCTGCGACATCCGCACTCCTCCACGCCGGACCAGCACTTCAACAGTTTGTTGAGGCGAACGTAGCTCCGGTCGGACCAGGCGTCAATGGCCGACCGAGCGGTGGGCGGAGGAGCCTTCGACGGAGCGTCCGGCCGAGGCGGCCCGGGTCAGTCCCTCCCGGCGGCGGCGTAGCGGTCGCGCAGCTGCGGGTAGAGCTCGGCGACGTCCTTGGGGTGGACCGAGCCATCCGGGCGGTTGCCGGTGACGCCGTACTGCTTGGTCAGCCACTCGGCGAGGCGCTGCGGGTCGGGCTGGTGCTCGTGGTTGTCCATGTAGCTGACCAGGGCGTCATAGGCCAGGTCCGGATCCAGCCGGGACGGGGCCGAGCGGGGCGCGGACTCCTCGTCGTGGACGGGGAACTGCTCGGCCGCGACGAACTCCTCGCCGTGGCCGGGCTGCTCGGCCTGAGCGGGCTGCCCGGCCGGGCCGGGCTGCCCGGGGTGGCGGGGCTGCGGCTCGGCGGCGAGCCCCGCCGCCTGAGCGACCTGGGCCTGGGGCTGATGCGGGAGGACCGGCTCCTCGGCGACCGGGCGCGGGGGCTTGAACCACGGCGAGGCCTGGCCGGGCACCCGCCCGCCGGGGGCGGCGTCGGACGGGTGGCCCGTGGTGCGCACCGGGCGCTCGGTCCACACGTTCAGCTCCTCGCGGTGCGGCTGCGGGGACTCCTGCGCCACTCCGTCCGGCTCCTGCGCGGCGCGCAGCCGGACGGCCGCCAGCTTCGCCAGCATCGGCGCGGCCACCTCGGCGGACATCGGCGCGACGGCGACCGGAGCCGGGGCCGGGGCCGGTTCGGGCTGGGGTTGGGTCTGGGCCTGGACCTGGGGTTGGACCTGCTGTATCTGCTGTATCTGCTGGGCCGGCTCCGGGCGGGCCGAAGCGGGAGCCGGGGCGGCGGCGACGGGAGCCGCGGGCACGGCGGCCTCGGCCGGGGCGATGGCCGTTGCGGCGCGGCCGTCCTGCCGCTGGAGCTCCAGCGCCTCCTTCTCCGCCAGAGCCTCCCGAGCCTCGCGCTCGCGCGCCTCCTCGTCCAGACGGTCGAACAGCGTCGGGTCCAGCGGCACCCCGTACTTGGCCAGCTTGAGCGGCAGCAGGGCCTGGATCGGCGCCGAGCGGCGCCAGCCGCGGCCGTACCGGAAGCGCAGCTGCGCCCGGTAGACCAGGCGGTTCTGCTCCAGCCGGACGACCTCGTCGTAGGAGCGCAGCTCCCAGAGCTTCATCCGGCGCCAGAGCTTGAAGGTCGGCACCGGGGAGAGCAGCCAGCGCATCACCCGGACCGAGTCCATGTGCCGGTCGGCCGTGATCGCCGCGATCCGGCCGACCGCGTGCCGGGAGGCCTCGACCACGACCACGAAGAGCACCGGGATGACGGCGTGCATCCCCATGCCGAGTGGATCGCCCCAGGAGGCGGCCGCGTTGAAGGCGATGGTGGCGACGGTCAGCACCCAGGCGGTCTGCCGCAGCATCGGGAAGGGAATCCGCAGCCAGGTCAGTACCAGGTCGAGCGAGAGGAGCACGACGATGCCGGCGTCGACGCCGATCGGAAAGGCGTAGGAGAAGGCCCCGAAGCCCTTCTCCTGGGCCAGTTCGCGCACCGCGTTGTACGAGCCCGCGAAGCCGATGCCCGAGATGATGCAGGCGCCGGCCGCGACCAGGCCGAGCAGGCCCCGATGGGCCTTGGTGAGCGTTGGGCGTGCCATTACGTCTATCAACCCCTGGATGTCGGCTGCTGCCGTACGCTGCCTCGGCTGCCGGTTCCCGCTTGTCGGGGCGCCGGACGGCTGAGCGACCTCCGGGCTCGGCCCACCGGAGTTTACTCGTACACCTGTTTCGGCGTTTCCGCAGCCTGGCGTGTCACCGTCCGGGGCTGACGACCGGCCCGCCGCGAACCGGGCGGATCGTCAGCCCTTCGGCCCGGCGGTTCCGTTGAGGTAGGTCAGCACCGCGAGCACCCGGCGGTTGGCGTCCTCGGCAGGGGCCAGTTCGAGCTTGGTGAAGATGTTGGCGATGTGCTTGGCCACCGCACCGTCGCTGACCGCCAGGCGGGCGGCGATCGCCGAGTTGGAGCAGCCCTCGGCCATCAGCTCCAGCACCTCGCGCTCGCGCGGGGACAGCCGCAGCAGCGGGCCGGGCCGACGCGAGGTGATCTGCATCAGCTTCGCGATCACGTCCGGGTCCATCGCCGTTCCGCCGGCCGCCACCCGGCGGACCGCGTCGATGAACTGGTCGGCGTTGAACACCCGGTCCTTCAGCAGGTATCCGATCCCGCCGGTGCCGTCGGCCAGCAGTTCCCGCGCGTACAGCTGCTGGACGTGCTGCGACAGCACCAGCACCGGCAGGCCCTGGATCTCCTTGCGGGCCTTCAGCGCCGCCTGCAGCCCCTCGTCGGTGAGCGTCGGGGGCAGCCGGACGTCGACCACGGCCACGTCCGGCCGGTGGGTCAGCAACGCCTCCAGCAGTTCGGGGCCCGTCTCCACGGCCGCGGCGATGGTGAAACCGTGCGCTTCCAGCAGTCGGATCAGGCCTTCGCGAAGGAGGTAGAGGTCCTCGGCGAGGACAACTCGCACGGCAGCTCCAAGGTGATGGTGGTCGGGCCGCCCGACGTGCTGTCGATGGCGAGGACACCGTCGAAGGTACCCAATCGCCGCTCGATCCCGCGCAGGCCGGTGCCACGGGACGGATCCGCCACGCCCACCCCGTCGTCCGTCACCGTGATCCGCAGGAGCCCGGCCCGGTACAGGATGTCCACCCACACCTGCTCCGCCCCGGAGTGCTTGGCCGCATTGGCCAGCAGCTCGCAGATGCTGAAGTAGGCCGCCGCCTCCACCGGCGCCGGTGGACGGTCCGGCAGGCTCACGCACACCTCGGTCGGCAGGGCGCTGTCCAGCGCCAAGGCGCGCACGGCGTCGCCCAGTCCACGCTCGGCGAGCACCGGCGGGTGAATGCCGCGGACCAGGTCCCGCAGTTCCTGGAGCGCCCGGGCCGAGGACTGCCGCGCCTCGGAGAGCAACTCCCGAGCTGCTGCCTGATCGGTGTCCATCAGGTGCTCGATCGTGCCCAGCGTCATCCCTATCGCGACCAGTCGCGCCTGCGCGCCGTCGTGCAGGTCCCGCTCGATCCGCCGCAGCTCCGCCGCCTGGTCGCCGACCGCGTCCGCCCTGGTCTCGGTCAGCTCGGCCACCCGCCTGGTCAGCTGGGCGTGCGTCGCCCGGCCGTCCTGGTCCAGTACCCGGCGGGCCACCTCGGCGTACCCGCGCACCGCGTACGGTGCCACGAGCACCCCGACCGCAACCATGCCCAGCCCGAGCGCGGCGCTCAGCAGGACCGACACCAGGCGTGCGGGCACCGGCCCGAACCCGTCCACAGGCAGCGGCGTCAGGATGCAGGCCACGCCCAGCACCATCAGGACGGCCACCGGACCCGCCAGCGCCACCACCAGGGCGGGGCTGATGGCCAGCCAGGCCACCTCCGACCGGGTGGTCCGGTCCCGGGCGCCCCAGTGCAGCAGTTGCGCGTACTTCGCGACCGTCCGGGAACGGTGGTACGAGTAGCCCGTCCACCAGTGCCCACGTTCGTCCAGCTCCAACGCGGGCCGGGGCTGGTACACGGCCAGCAGGCGGATGCCGTACCAGCGCTCCAGCTGCTGGCGCGTCCGGCTCGCCGTCCGGCGCACGAACAGGACCGCCACCAGGGCGCCGGCGACGGCCGCCACCGCGAGGCCGAACAGGACCACCGGGTAGTAGGAATCCTGGAAGACCGAGGCCGTGACCCCGCCTGCCGCCACCGCCGCTCCCACCGGCAGCACCAGCCCCGGCACCGCGCCCACCACCAGGAGGGCCAGCCGCGCCAGCCCCTGGCCGCCCGACGCGACGGCCGCCTCGGCCTGCGCGCGCACGGTCGCGCCGCTCGTTCGACTCGCTGTTGCCACGGAAACTCCTGATGCCGGTCTCGATCGTCCTCCACAAGTGTTCACGAACGACCCGCTCCAGGCACTGGCCATGCCACCCCAATTGCGAGGTGGTCCTAGCACCACCTGCGAGTGGACATAGCCCGAGCGGATTGTTGAGATTATCCGGAAATGCAAAGAACCCCCATCCGGTTTCCCGGATGGGGGTTCTCTGTGAATGATTGTTCGGCGGCGTCCTACTCTCCCACAGGGTCCCCCCTGCAGTACCATCG